>NZ_CP124682.1 GCF_029961765.1 Nocardioides sp. QY071 | reverse complement strand
AGCTGGCGGCCGCCCTGATCGAGGTCCATGCCCGTCCGCTCCTGCCTACCGCGCCGGAGCCCCGACGGCCGGGGACGCCTGGCGAGGCACCTGGGCGCGTCCCTGTTCGGCCATACGCCGGCGGGCGTTGTCGGTGATGTCGCTGGCGATCCCGGCCGACTGCCGGGCGTTGGCCGCGGCGTGGTCGACGACGTTCTCGAGCAGGCGCACGTCCTCGTCGGCGCGGCCGAGCTCCTTGCCGGCGGTGGCGATGCTTCGCTCGAGGGTGACCGGCTCCAGCAGCGACGGCGGAGTCACCTGCTGGGCGGCCAGCTGCGCGCTGTCGACGTGCTGGGCGGTCAGGCGCGCCATCGGCTTGGCCAGGTCGATCATCTCGCCCACCACGGCGAGGCGCGGCTTGAGCTGCGCGACCTCACTGGCGATCTCGGGGTCGGAGGTGTCGGCGTCTCGGAGGAGGTCATGGGCGTCCGCGATCGCCTGGGATGCCCGCTCCAGGTGTCCGGTGAGCTCGTCGGCCAGCTCTGCGTTGTCGCTGCAGCGCCGCTGCAGGCGGCTCAGGTGCTCGCCGGCGGCCTCGAGGTAGTAGTCACCGCGGTCGCTGAGCCGGGCCTTGGCCGAGTCGAGCTCGGCGTCATCGAGCACCCGGAGCGCGGAGTTGATCGTGGTGTGCAGCTCGTCGACGACCCGGCGGGCACGTCCCACGGCCTGCTCGGCCATGAAGACGGCGTCGGCGGCCTGCAGAGCGGTGTCGGTCCTCATGCAGACTCACCGCCTCCCGTGTCGGGCGGGGGCGTGCTGCTCGACGGGGGTAGGGCGTCGCGGAGACGGTCGAGCGCGGCCAGGGCCTGCTCGAGGTGTTCGCGGGCCTCCTGAACCGGGTCACGGTCGGGTGCGCCGGCGGGGGAATCGGTGGGCGTGCTCACGGGCAGCTCCTTGGTGGACCGGGGTCATCTCTCAGTCACCAAAGGAAGGTCGACCCGCTCGGGCGATCACCGAGCGCGAGAAATCTCGCCGCGACCGGTCAGGGCCGGTCCCAGGGCATCGACTCCTGCCCGTCGTCGACGCCCTGGCTGATGATGTGCGCGGTGGCGTTGCGGGCGGCGTTGAGGTGCTTGTGGAGGTCGACCGCCAGGCCTCGGGCCTCCTCCAGGTGGAGACGCGCGACGCCGATCGCCATGGCGGGGTCGGATTCGTCGGTCATCGAATCCATGCTGAGCACCTGGTCGGCCAGTGCCCGCTCGAGCGTGCTCGACAGCTGCGAGAACGCTTGGGGGAGCGCGGCCGCGAGGTCGGCGAACTCCGCCAGCTCATCCGAGGTCTCGGCCGGGATCTGGTCGCGCTCCCACATCGTGGCGCGGTTGAAGCCGTAGATGTGCTCGCGGGCCGCCGTCGCGTGCCCGCTCGCCTCGAGCTCGTCGTTGTCGTCCACCAGGGCGCCCTTCCTGCCGGGGGGTAGGTCTCGTTGGCGTTGAGTCTCGCCGATCTCACCGGCGAACGCGCGGACGCTGCCCGTGGGCTGTGGATAACCGCAGGGGTTCCCTCCGTCGCGTCCGGGCGGGAGACTGATCGGCCATGGACGACCAGGCGGCCTTGATCGCGCGACGCGTGGCCATGGCGGCGGCCGCCTGGTTCAACGCTCCGGCCGACGTCGAGGCCTACCGTCGGCTCGCGGACGCGGTCGGGGAGTGGAACGCCTACAGCGCACCGCAGCTGGAGAACGTCGACGTCGACGAGCTGCTCGACGACCTGGCAGACGTCGCGCCCCCGATGCCGCTGGGCGAGGGCGTTGCCGACCTCGAGGCCGTCCTGCGGCGGCAGGCTCGCCGGCAGCTTTAGCGGCGGGGGGTGCCGCGGCCGGGATCGGAGGCCGGCGGCAGTTCGCGCCGGCGGCGCCCGGCAGCCAGCTGGCCGGTGCCCTGGTCGGGGTCCGCAGGTGCGCCGGCCAGGGTCTCCCGGATGTAGCGGTCGAAGCCGGGCATCGTGAATCGCACCTCGCCGCGGCCGGCGGGCTCGATGATGCCCTTGTCGATCAGCCGTTCGCGGGGAACGCCCAGCGCCTGCGTGGGTCGGCCGAGCTGCTCGGCGATCTCAGCCCTCGTCACCGTGGGCGTGCCGACCTGCGCCATCACGGCCATGATCTGCCGCTCCAGCTCGGTCGCGGCCGCCCACCGGGCGGCGTACATGGAGGTCAGCTGGTCGTCGGCCAGCGGCAGGCCCGCCTGGACCTCGCCGACGTCGAGCACCTCACCGGTTCCCGAGGGCTTGGCCACCTCCCACGTCGCGTGGGCGAGGACCTGCAGTAGGTACGGGAATCCTTGGGCCTCGGCCGCGATCGCCTGCAGCGCGGCGGGTGTCCAGGTCACGCCCAGCTCGGTGGCCGGCCCGGCCACCGCGGCGGCCGCGGCGGCGGGCTCGAGTCGGGGCAGGGTGAGGAAGGTGCTGCGCTCCCCGAAGGTGGCTGCGTTGACCAGGACTCCCGGAGTCGAGGGCAGGCCGGCGCCGATGATGGCCAGCGGGTTGTCCTCGCGCCGTCCAGCCAGGTTCTGCATCGCGTTGAGCAGGACCGCGAGGTCATCGCGGGCGGCCGCGTGCAGCTCGTCGACGAAGACCACGAGTCCGGCGCCACCGCGTGCGCGGACCTGGGAGCTGGTCTCGTGCAGCAGGTCCTCCATCGCCGAGATCTGGGCCCCGCGCGGGTGCGCGTCCGCTCCGGAGCGGTCTGCGGCCGCGGTCGCGCTCACCTTCACCCCGCTCGGCAGCCCGAACTCCAGGGCGATGCTCTCCAGGCGGAGCTTCCAGGAGCTCTTCTCGGCCCGGGGCAGGATGTCCGCGGTCTCGATCGCCTTCCCGACCCGACTGACCAGGTCGGGGAGGAACGGTGCGTTGCGGCGGCAGGCCACCCACGCGGTGATGAAGCCGTGCTCCTCGGCGTCACGCTGCGCCTCGCGCAGCAGCGACGTCTTCCCGACCCCTCGCGGGCCCTGGAACACCAGCAGGGGGCCGCCCATCTCGCCGTAGGTACCGATCCGGCTCAGGTAGCCTCGGATCCGGTCCTGCTGCTGCTCGCGGCCGGCCAGCACGCGTGGGAGCTCGCCCGGGGCGTAGGGGTTGGGCAGCATCAGCGGTCTCCCATACATTCTGTTACATAGCGGCCTTGTGTAACGAAGTGTATGCCGCGACGGGGGATCACCGGCCGACGTCGAAGCTGCGTGTCTGCGATCGGCCGGCAGCATCCGGCTCGCGGGCCCCAAGACGCCGGCGGGCCGCCTCGTCAGGGCTCTCTGCGGCTGGGCCGAGCTCCTCGATGTCGTGGCCCGGCGCATCGACGGCCGGGTGGGCTGTCTCGCTGAGAGTCTCGGCCAGGTCCGCGATGTCGGCTTCCAGGACCCGCTCGAGGAGGTCGGCGATGCTCGCGGGGGAGCCGTCGCACTCGGCCGCCAGGGCGTCGGCCAGCTGGTCGAGGGCGGCGTTGCCGCGGGCGGTGAAGGTGACGACGCCGGGGACCGGGTTCTCGGCTGGGGAAGTGCTCATGGGTCCACCTCGCTTCCTGGTCACCTACGTGCACAGGAGGCCGGTGGGCGATCAACCCGTGGCGACTGGTTCGCGCTCGACCCGTAGCGCGATGATCCGCCACCCTTCGGGGACGCGGCGGCGCGCGGCCTCCAGCGCCTGGTCGTAGTCGACGTCCTCGACGACCAACTCGTCTCGGCCGAGCGTGTAGCCGCCGCGGTGGTCGGGCGGGATCTCCTGCACCGTGGCGTACAGGGTGAGGGCCTGCGCAGCAGCCTCGCTCATGACTCCTGGTCCTGGTCGGTGGCGGGGGAGTAGGGGCGCAGTTCGTGGTGGTCGCGCCAGACCTGCTCGCCGTCGGCGAACTCGACCGTCCATTCGTCCACGGCGGTCCGCTCGACCACGAGCGCCGATTCCCAGCCGTGCCCGTCGCGGCGCAGTACCTCGACGCGGGCGCCCTCAGGGAAGGGGTTGTGGGATCCCAGGTACTCCCCGATGGTCTCGGCGAGGGGAGTGGTGCCACCCTCGGGTGCAGCGTTGACCCACTGCTCGAGCGGGTCGACCCGGGCCCAGCGGAGCGCTAGCCCTGCAACATAGTTCGCTTCGGTCGCCACGGTGACCGTCCTAGCCTCGGAACATGGTCGTGGCGCGCTCGTGGCTGATGTGGCCGTTGGGGTCGGTGCCCTCGGTCCACACCTGTTGCCGGTAGCCGTCGCCCTCGGGGGTCGCGCCGACGTAGTTGGGGATCGAGCCGTCGGGGAACGGCGGGTAGGTCACCGAGATGCCCCGCTCGCCCTTCACCACGGCGTCCAGGGAGAAGGTCAGCGCGCGTGGATAGTGGCGGCGCACCCAGGTCTCCGCGCGGCTCCAGGCGGCGTCATAGGCGCCCTGATCGCCGCGACCGTCGTTGGCTTCGACGGCGGCGCGGTAGTCCTGCCAGATTTCGTAGGCCTCGCGGTCCTTCGCTCGGTTCTCGATGAGCACCGGGAGGCACCCGCACTCCTCGTTCTCCTCGTGGTGGTAGCCGATGCACCGGTCGTCGCTGCAGCCGCACTCGTCGCCGCGCCACTCGGTCTCCGGCACCCACTGACGGTCGCCGGCCTCGTCGGTCACCTCTTTCAGCCATCCGCCGTAGGCGATCCAGTCGCGCACGGTGATGCCCTCGGCCGCGAGAGTGCGGCGGGCTTCACTGTTGAGCTTCGTCATCGAGGATCTCCGTGGTCGAAGGGGTAGAGACAGTCTGGCTGATGGGTCCGACACTGGTTCGGCTTTCCACAGCGACAGCCGGCGAACGCATCAGGGCCGTTCCCAGTCGGGGAGGTTGGCGAGGTAGTCCCAGGCGGCTTCGGCGTTGCGGATGAAGAGGCGCGAGGGGTCGGTCGCGGCGGCCAGGATCGCGTTGGTGAGCTTGATGCGCCCGTAGAGCCAGGCGAGGCCGCCGAGGCGTCCTTGGGCGATGTTGGTGGCGGACTTGTTCAGAGCCGCGTCGACGATCGTGTCTGTGGGCAGGTGGCCCAGGAGGATGCATGGGCCCGAGTTCGAGCCCATGGTCGTGTCGACGCCGGGCCCTTCGTTCGCACCTGCGACGTGGCGGAACACGTAGATCTCGCGGGTGTTCGCGACGTAGACGGCCACCCACCGCTCGGTCGGGTCGAGGTCGTACAGCTCCCAGGCGATGTCGGGCCGGCCACCCTCTTGGCGGGCGGGATCGGCGAGCAGGAAGTCACGCTCGGAGTCGAAGGTGTGCGCCGCGAGGTCGAAGTCGACGACGTCCTTGAGAGCGAGGACCCGGTCTCCCTCGTGGAGAGCGCGGTCCCGGCGCTCGAGGTTGAGGTCGTTCTCCGTGATCGGCGGCAGCTTGGCCATCGGCCCGACGCCCGCGCGGTCGTACGGCGCGACGATCTGCTTCACGCGACTGAGGCTCAGCCCGGCCGCGGCCGCGACGTCGGCGAGCTTGTGGTGTCGACGTGCGGCGACGATCGCCTGGTCCCGGGTGTGCTGCGCCCGCTCCAGGCTGGCGGCCGTCGCCTGCACGTGCTGCAGGTAGTCCGGCTCCCGCTCCGGCTCGAGCTGGCGGGTTCGCGCGAAGATTCCCATGGAACGAGTGTCAGGGAGAACGGGACAGTTTGCAAGCCTGAACGGCTAGTTTTCTAGCCGTATTGTCATAATCACTGTTATCGGCTATCCCATCACTGATGTGTTTCACGCATCATCTGGTGTACGTTGGCTCTCATGTACCTGCGCTGGGCTCTCCGTGAGGTGGCGTTCGGTCGCGGCATCATCAAGACCACCGACCTGTGGCGGGCGCTCCAGGATCAGGGCGTCCAGCTCTCACGGCCGCAGGTCTACCGGCTCATGGCTGAGACGCCGGATCGGCTGAGCCTGCGCGTACTTGCGGGCCTGTGCGAGGTCCTCGAGTGCAGCCCGAACGACCTCCTGGTGAGGACGAGAGGGAGCCAGCCCGCCGTTCCGCCGGTGACAGGAGTCGACCTTGACCTGGCCGAGTAGAGGCCGCGTCAGACGAGAGGACGCGGTTTCCGTCCTCACCAGCGGTGCCGACGTGCCACGATGCATCGGTGGGTTTGTTCAAGCGCAGCGAGACCGTCAGGGCCAAGAAGATCGCGGCTCACGCCCGGTACGTCGACGAGGATGTACAACGCGTGGACCTCAAGGTCACCACCACCGACGGGGAGACGGCGACCATAGACCTCAGCCTCGACCAGACCCGCCAGCTCGTCATCGACCTGACCAACGCCTATGGCGCCTGCCGGCCAGCTCTGCTGGACCAGAAGCAGGTTGACCGCATCACGGCGTTCTTCGGGATGCGGTGATGTTCGAACACGTGAGTCGATCACCGTGACCTCACAGGAGTCCAACGCCCGACTGGTCGAGCTGATCCGCACCGGCCTCGCTCGAGCCGACGACGCCGGCCTCGCACGCGTCCCACTCAAGCTCTATTCGGCCGAGGAACAGGAAGAGCTCCTCGCGCTCCTTCACGCCTACCTGTGGGACACCGCGGCTCCCTACGACGAGGACTGGCATCGCTCGCCGGGCAACATCATGACCCTGTGGGCCGAGCTGCTCGAGATCGGCACCGAGACGCGCCACCGGCTGATCCCGCTCCGCACCGACCTGGTCAAGCTCCTCACTGAGCGCGGCCTCGGCTACCGGACACACCCCCGGTCGGTGCCGGTGCTCGTGCGGGAGTACAGCGGCCCGATCGAGACCCCCGTCCACGCCGGCGATCCGCGCGAGACCTCGAGCACGATCGCGGTCGGTGCCTGGGGCGCCGGGTTCGGCGACCCGGCCACCAACCGCAAGGTCGAACTGGCCGCCGAGGCCGCAGTTCGACGCCACTACGAGACGGCAGGATGGACCATCACCCGCGTCGCACACCTCAAGTGCGGCTGGGACCTCACCGCAACGCGCGACGACGAGGAGCGTCATCTCGAGGTCAAAGGTGTATCCAGCTCCATGCCCGCGGTTCTCCTGACCCGCAACGAGTTGCGCACCGCCAAGGCCGACCCCGAGTGGGTCTTGGCCGTCGTGACCGGCGCGCTGACCAACCCCACGCTGGCCGAGTTCGATCGCCAGACCGTGGTGGCGGCCGCCGCCCCGACCGTCTACCGCGTCAACCTCGCTCCCTGATGCCCCGCATGGCGCAACAATCCGGCATGCTGACCGCCGGCATCGACCTGTCGGCCGACCCGAAGAAGACCGGCGTCGCCACCCTTGAATGGACGGACGACGGCGCGGCCGTCACAGGCATCGAGGTTGGACGGCATACCGATGCAGACCTGGCAGACCTGATCCAGGCCGTCGACAAGGCCGGGATCGACTGCCCGCTCGGCTGGCCGATCGCCTTCGTCGACTACCTCATCGCGCATCGCGCCGGCGGCCACGACCTGGTCGTGCCCCCGACCCGGCACCCCCTGACCAACCGAGCTACCGACCTGCACCTGCGCCAGTCGGTGCGGCTCCAGCCGCTCAGCGTGTCTGCCGACCGGATCGGCGCCGCGGCGATGCGATGCGCAGCCATCCTCTCCGAGCTCACGCGCAAGGGCATCGAGGTCGACCGGACGGGCCGCGCCGGTCCCGTCGTCGAGGTCTACCCCGCGGCTGCGCTCAAGCTCTGGGGCCTCCCCCACCAGGGATACAAGGGCCGCGAGACGGCCAACGCGCGCCGGCGCGCTGAGCTGGTCCAGCTGATCGGCGGCGTGCTGCCTTGGCTCTAGTTGGGCGAGTACGCCGAACTCTGCATCGAGACCGATGATGCCCTCGACGCGGTGCTCTGCGCGGCGATCGCCGGCCTGGCGCGGCGCGGAGAGACCGACGAGATCCCCACCGAGCACCTCGCGGCCGCGGCCGTCGAAGGCTGGATCGCCCTGCCGGTCCGGCACTAACGCCTGGTTCGTCGGGAGGCACCAGTCGCCCACTGCCGCCGACTCCAGAAGGTGCCCGAGTAGATCGCCGCCGGCGGCTGCGGCTGGTCCGGGATCTCCACCTCGAACAACACGATCCGCTGCTCCGGTCCGCATGCCCGCGCGAGAGCCCGCCGCTCCGCCTCGGTGGCGACGAACAGGGTCAGGCCCCCGAGCCGCGCACGAACCTCGGCCGAGATCCTGCTGACCACCGGGCTGATCACACCCTGCGGCGTGTCGTAGACGAACAACGGCACGCCCATCGCCCACTCAGGCGTCGCGTCTCGCACGCCGACGTAGCCGCGCGACTCCCGGCCGACGAGTTCGACCGCCGGCGGCGTCAGTGCCTGCTGACGGGCGAGCTTGGCCGGGATCGCCGCCAGGTGGCGCTCATGCTCCGCTGAGGCCAGGTCGTCGTGCTCACGGCGGTGCTCGCTGGCTACCAGCTGGGCGCGCTCGGCGATGACGTGAGGCCGGGTAGTCCACACGATCCGTGCAGATTCCAGGAAGAGCCTGCTGTACCTGAGGGCCCGGTGCGCTCTGATCGTGCCGACCAGGACGCCTGCAACGAACACGCTGAGGCCCACGCCTGGCTCAACCGGGCGCCACCAGCCGTGACCCGGACAAGGACCGGGGGCGCCGTCGGGGCTGGTCGCCAGCACGTCGGCCCGCCAGCCGTCCCCGGCGACCTCGAGCTCGGCGTACCAGCCGGCATCGCGTATGGCTGAGGCCAGCTGCAGTTTGAGCAGCCGGTGGGCCATCGTCTCGCCCACCAGGGAGCACGTCGGCGCGGCACGGTCGTGGGCGAAGAACCGCAGGCCCTTGGGCGAGACCTTGGCGTGAAGCCCATGCCCGCACTCGCGGCAGGTCAGGGGTGCGCGAGGCCGCGCCCGGTGGATCGCCTCCCAGGGCATCCCTTCGCCGAGCGGATCAACGGTTGCGTCGAGCACGCCGGCCGAGGCGTGCTGCGCCGTCAGTGGCACGAGGGCACTCTGCCGGAGACGGCCGACACAAGTCGCTGGATCAGTTGCGGTTGAGGCCGTGTCGGCGGGAGTCGAGCGCGTACTTGTAGTGACTCTCGGCGGCGTCGATCTCGCGAGTCGGGGTCGCGGGATCGAACACCCTCAGCACCGACAGGCGGAAGCTGGACGGGTCCAGGTTGCGGAGCTCGACGTTGCCGCCGTGACCGTTGGTCGCATACGCCGCCCAGCGCTGCAGGATGTTCTCGGCGCCGTCGGCCTTGCCCACGTAGTGGCGACCGTCGCGGGTGTCAGTGATGAGGTAGACCCCGATCACGGACGAGAGGGCGGTGCGCCAAGCGGCGTAGCGGTGCTCGCGGATGACAGCCTGCAGCTGGGGGTAGTCGAGCGTGAGCGCGTCGAATCCGGGGAACCTCACCGGCTCGGCGTCGGCGATCTCCATCACCGGGTACGCGGCCGCGGTGGTCGCGTGGATCCGCCAGGTCCGCGGGGAGCGCCACCCGATGACGAGTCGGTTGCGCAGGTCGCTCATCAGCTCAGACTGCTCGAGGTGGAAGGTGCGACGCAGGCCGTCGTTCTGCGTCTCACCGTGGTTCACCAGGACCGACCACAGTCGGGCGCGGTCGCCGCCCTCGGGGCGGAACACGATCCAGACGCCTGGAGGCTGCGCCGGGAAGATCCGGGGGTTGGCCGCCTGGACGCTCGTGTAGGCCAAGATCTCCTCGTCCGAGGAGTCACCGTGAAGGCCTACCGTCCCGTCCTCGTGCTCGCGCACGTAGGCGTGCCGGATGACCAGGGCCTCGGCCGGGTCGATGCCCGCGCTGGCGATGATCGAGGCGAAGGTGAGCGTCATGCGGGATCTTCCGTTCCGGGGGCTGCTGGAGCCGCGGCGATGCTGACCAGCACGTCGTGGCCAAGTGAGGGGTCGACGGCCACGTGCAGGCCGAGGTCGGTGATCCGTCCGTCCTTGGGATGCCAGTCGCGGTCGTCGCGGGTGCGGCCCAAGAGCGGGTCGAGGGCGTCGATCGTGGGCTTCCACAGGGTCAGCCAGTTGCGCTGCGGACCGACCACGAAGGACAGCTGCAGCTGCACGGCGCCGGCGGGGATCGCTGCGGTGTCGACGACCGCGGATCGGACCTGCTCCTTGTACGCCGCCGTCGAGGCCGAGGCGGTGGTGCGGACCGTGTAGGTGGCGTCTGGGCCTGCGGCCTCGGCAGCCGGGGCGACGAGGACACGCGAGGTGTCGGCGTGCCTCTTGGTGCACCACACCGCCACGAGGTCCTCGTTGCGGAGCCGGGTGGCCAGCGGGAAGGCGTAGTTGTCCAGGTCGGCCATGTCGACGAGGTCGCGTCCCCGAGGTAGGCCGACCTCGAGCAACAGCGCCCAGGGGCCGCGGCTGGCCGCCTGGTGGGGCGCCAGCAGCTCGGCGGTGTCCTCGAGGTACTCGCGGAGCCGGACCTGGTCGGGGTCGGTGGACTTGTTCCAGCTGGCCAGGCGTGGGGTCTTCCGGAGCACCAGGCCGTCCCCCGTCGGGCGGCGGTACCACCTCGGCGCGGTCAAGGGCGCTGCACCGTTCCCGCTTCGTCGACCCACCAGACCTCGATCTTCGCCGCGGCGAGCGACCCGGCCGTCTCGGCGTGCAGGTCGCGGTAGCGGGGGAAGTCGGGCAGGGCGATCACACTGCCCCACTCGGGCTCCTTGCTGCGCAGGCGCATGGCGGCCAGCACGGCTTGGGAGTACCAGTGGCCGGCCTGGGTGCTCGGGCTGGTGCGCTTGGCCTCGCCGGCGCGGGCCGGGTCGGCGTAGTTGCGGCTGGGGAACCCTTTGACCTCCACCCCGACGGTGCGGCCGTCGCGGGAAGCGATCACGTCGATGCCGTGCTCCTTGGTCGCGGTGTTGGCCACCGAGAGGATTCGCCATCCCTCCCTCGCCAGTGCCGTGACCAGAGCGGCCTGAACGTTGGCCTCGGTGTGCCACTCCCCTCCGACCTCGACCGGGGTGGCAGCAGCAGGTCGCGGCGGGGTCGACGCGGCCGCCGCGCCGCGCAGGGGTGGTGCCATGGTGCGTGGTTCGACGTTGCCGGCGACCTCGAACCCCAGCGCGGCCAGGTGGCGGCGGGCGGTGTGGGAGATGAACTCGGAGCGTGGGATGCCGGTGGCGGCCTCGAAGGCCTGGATGGCCGGGAACCAGGTCCCGTTGATCCTGACCGCATGCTTGCGGATCGCGTCCGGGGTCACGTCGATCAGGCGGGCCTCGACGTCCTCGCGCGTCAGCTCGTAGCGCTGGCCGTTCAGGGTGAACCGGATCGGCGCACGGCCCTGACTGTTCATGGCCAGAAACTACGGCACTCGGCCGACACAAGGAGGTCGGTTCATCGACGTTCGACGCCTGCCTCAGAACGTCCGGGCTTCGAACACGTGTTCTACCCTAGGTCTCATGGCGGGCGGCGGTTACGGGCGCGGGGCGGGTATCCCCTTGAAGGATCGCGTGCGCGTCGACGACGCCGACCCTGGGGCCTCGCGGCCTACCGCAGCGGCAGCTAGCGCCGAGCAGCCAGGGCGTCACTGCTGGGTCAGTGTTCCCGTCGACGCACCACATCCGCGGCCGGGGCTGCTCCTGGAGTGGCGGCTGGCCGGGCACCTGTGGGAGGGCAGGGTCGTCTACGTCGCGCAGCTGCGACCAGGCCGATGGGCCACGGTCGAGGAGTGGATCCCGGCCGAGCTCCTCACCACTGAGTGAGCAGACTGCATGTCTGCCAACCCGCCGAAGAACGATGCGTGGCGGCCGTACGGCGACGTGCGGTTCGTGCTGATCCGGAACACCGGCCGACTCAAGCCATCCCGGGGCCTCATCCTCGACTGGAAGCGCGAGGGCCGGCGCTGGGAGGCCCTAGTCGTCTGGCATGACGACGCGGCGCTGAAACCGGTCGTCAAGATGGACTGGTTGCGAATCGAGGACCTGATCCCGGTCCCGGTGGATCCCAACTGGACCGGCGGTCTCGATTAAGGGGCCCCCCAGACATGCTGTGGCCACGAGGCGCGTCAGCTCGCCCAGCTGAGTAGATCCGGCGGCCCTTCCAGGACCCGCTCGACGCTGACGCTCCAGATCCAGTCAACGTGGACGGTGGGCGCCGCGGGCGGGGCGGACAGGTCGATCATCGGTGATGCCTCCTTGTTCGACGTCGTCGAGCGGACCTAGGAACTCTCAGCAGCGTAGGTGGGCGTACCGGCGGGAGTCCGGTTATCCACAGGGCGTCCGGTGGGCCATCAGCGCCGAGGGGCGGAGGCCGGGGCCGGCGGCCCGAGGATGTGGCTTTGCGCGGAGCGCACGGGTCCCGGGATGAAGGACTCGTCGAGATGTGCGGCCGCGGCCGCCGTGGAGTAGGCGTGGGTGGTGAGGTCGGTGATGACCTCTTGGGCGTTGGTGACCATGCTGACCTGCCCGAGCCGGATCAGCTGGTTCACGCCGGCCGAGGCGGCGCTGGTGACGGGACCTGGGACGCCCATGACGGGCCGGTGCAGAGCATTGGTCCACTGTGCGGTGGTGAGGGCGCCGCTGCGGAAGGCTCCCTCGACGACCACCGTGCCTTCGGACAGGCCGGCGATGATCCGGTTCCTCGCGAGGAATCGGGCGCGGGTGGGCGCGGTGCCGGGTGGCGCTTCGGCGACGACGAGGCCGCGCTCGGCGATCGCCTCGAGCAGCTGGGCGTGCGCGGCCGGGTAGGGCCGGTCGGCCCCGCACGGCATCACGGCGATGGTCGGGCCGCCGGCGAGGAGGGCGCCGCGGTGGGCGGCCTGGTCGACGCCGTACGCGAGTCCGCTGACGACGGTGTGGCCCATGGCCGCGAGGTCCCGGCTCAGCTCGGTGGCCTGATGCGTTCCGTAGTCCGTCGCGGCGCGCGACCCCACTACGGCCACGGCGTTGGCTGCGAGCTGGTTGAGGTCAGCCGCTCCCCTGACCCAGAGTCCGACGGGTTCGCCGCCGCGGTCGTGCAGTGCGCCGGCGCCGCGCAGGCCCGCGAGCTGGTCGGGCCACTCGGTATCGCCGGGGATGACGAACCGGATGCCGCGGCCGGCGGCCTGCTCGAGGACCTGGCCGGGGTCGACGTGGCCGAGTTCCTGGCCGATGGTGAAGCCCCAGTGGTTCTCCACCTCGCCGGCGGCCTCGAGGTAGTCGAGGACCTTGCCGGCACCGAGCTCGCTGACCAGGCCGGTGATGCGCAGGTCGCCGGGCTCGATGACGCTGCTCAGCTTGACGCGGGCCAGCCGGTCGTCGACGTCGGCGGGCGGGGTCCTCATTCCGGGCCTCCCCACAGCAGGTCGAGGTCGGGTTCGTGGATGACGTCGAGGCGCTTGTCGGCCGCGTAGGCCGCGGGCTCGGGTACGACCAGGCGCCGCAGCTGACGCTCGGTGGTGCTGTGCTGCACCGTGGTGTCGTCGTCGTGGTTCATCGCGGTGGTCCTCCTCAGCGGCCCGGGGCCGGACGGTCGGTGATGGGCTGCGCGCCCGGGATGACGCGCTGCTGGCCGGGTGGCTTCGGAACGAAGGACTCGTCCAGCTCGGCGGCGAGGCCACGCATCTCGGTCTGGTACCGCTCCCACTCGCGGGGATGGATTCCGTTCTGCAGCGCCGAGGCGACGATGGCGGCCATGGAGTAGGGCCGGTCGGCGGGCACCTGGTCGAGGGCGCACCAGGCCTTTGCTCCGTCACCGTGCAGCCAGCTGGCGAAGCCGAGCATGGAGGCCGGAGCTGCGCGGACCTCGTCAGGAGCGCGGCGGGTGAGGTCGTTCCACAGGGCCATATGAGAGGTGCGGTTCTCGCGGCTCATGTCCTCCCAGAGCGCGTCGCGCGTGCTGATCGTCTCCAGGGCCACCAGCATCCGGGCGCCGTCGACGTCGGAGAGCCGGTTGCCGTCGGCGTGGAACTGCTCGAGCCGGTCCAGTGCCCAGTCCCGCTCGAGGGCGGGAGTGCTGTCCGCGGCCGCGGCCCGGGCCGCGGGGAGCAGTTGGGCGATCGGCTCCCGGTCACCGACCATGGAGGCGGCCAGCGAGGCTCGACTGGCCGCCGGCTGGGCGGCGCCGGTCAGGACGGTGGCGGCCGCGATCCGCTCGGCGGTCGCCTGGGTCTGCAGCCCGGTCTGGCCGGTGTTGAACTCACGCCACCGCTCGCCGTCGGCCCACAGCCGGATGTGGGTGGTGATGCCCACGGTCTCGAGGCGGTTGGACAGATGCTGGCTGGCCAGCTCGGCGCTGCGCCGGTCCTCGGTGAAGCAGAGGATCGCCAGCCGGGCTCCGGGGCGGGCGTGGCGGCCGTACGGGCCGCTGAGGGCGTCCCACACTTCCTCACGGTCGGCGGCCGTCTTCGGCAGGTCGACGCGAGTGATGGGCAGCCCGGGCCGGAAGGGCACGAGCACGATCGACTCCTCCGGCTTGAAGCCGAGGACGTGCGGCACCGCCGCCAGCAGCTCGTCCGGGGACTGTACGACGAGATCCATCGGAGCGAACCTCCTCAGCTGGCCTGGGCCGTGTGGGGGGCGCGCTCGATGCGCGCGGAGACGTACTTGAGCGACAGGCCGACCTCGCCGAAGCGGTTGTCGACGACCACGACGTCCTTGGTGCGCTTCTCGCCGGTCTCCTTGTCAGCCCAGGCCTCGGTGCGCTCGAGGCCGTGGACGAAGATCGGGTCGCCGGATCCGCAGCTGTCGTGCACGTGGGTGGCGGCCGAGCCGAAGATCTTGACGTTGTGGGCGGTGGGCTCGTCGTTGACCCACTCCCCCTGGTCGTTCTGGGTCCGGCGGTTGACCAGGACCCGGCAGCTGACGAACGGCTTGTTCTCGCGGGTGTAGAGCAGCTCTGGCGCCTCGGCCAGGTTGCCGGCGAAGGTGACGGTGGTCGACATGACTTCCTCCTAGGTGAGGCGAGGACGTTGAGTCCCGCAGTCACCTAGGTCCCGTCGGGGTCCGGCAGCGATCACATCCGCCGAACTAGTTGCTCGAGCTCGCGTGCAGCCGGGCATCCCCACAGCGCACAGAAGCGCCCCGACCGGCTCTCGGGTACCAGGTCGGGGCGCTGGGAAGGACGCTCGACGCAGCCACCGACACAAAGCGGGCGGGCAGCTGGCCTACCGCGCTGGCCGGCGCCGCGGCGGGCGGTTGCTGAGCTTCTGCGGTGGCGGGGGCAGGTCTCGGCCCAGCCGCCGGCGGGCCTCCTCGGCCGCGGCGATGACTGCCTCCTGGGCGAACGCGGAGCGGGCGAGCATCCGGCCGAGCTCCTGGCGATCGGCCACGAGTGCGTCTTCGACCGCCTCGATGGTCGAGGCCGGCAGGTCGTGCTTCTTGTTGAAGCTCTTGCGGGTCACGCTGACCAGGGCGGGATGGTTCTCGCCGGCGGCCGCGACCTCGGCCCGCTTCTGCGGTGAGCGCTTGGCGTGCACCTCGAGCGCCTGGGCGAGCCACCCGACGAACGAGCCGGGCGAGTCGGCGTCGGTGTCCAGGTCGGCGATGTAGGCCGATCGGGCGAGGTCCCACACGCCGGGCTTCCAGTAGATCCCGACCGGGATCGTGGTCTGGCTCGTCACCGGATCACTCCCCTGGCCTCGGCCGCCGGCGCCGAGCTGCAGCGGCTAACACCAACGCCGCTGCATTCCCGGTCGGGGCCCTGCGCAGCCGTTCCCACCCTCGCCTGATTTCCTTCCGTTCCAGCCAGCTACCAGGTGCAGCTGCGCCGCGCCACCGCAGCGGAGTCCGCGCCCGCCGAGGCCGGGGTTATCCCCACCCTCACCGGGTGCCCACCTTTCCACAGGTGCGCCCTGTGGCCCGGTAGGCGTCGGCCCCCATTGGGAGACTGAGTCCTGTCAGTTCTTTCTATTCTACTCATGGAGGACAGCAGCATGACCGACACCATCCAGACCCCCGCCGACACCGCCGCCGACGAGGCCACCGAGGCCGTCCAGGCCGAGGAGTTCCTGTACCTCGACCCCGCCGACATCATCATCGGCACCAACGTCCGGACCGACCTGCGCGCCGACCACAAGGAGTTCCGCAAGTCGATCAAGGAGCGCGGCGTGCTGGAGGCCGTCACGGTCTACCGCAACGAGGACGGCCAGTACGTCCTGCTGCGCGGCCAGCGCCGCACCGTGACCGCCGCCGAGGTCGGCACCCCGACCGGGCTGATCCCGGCCCGCGTCGTGCCCCAGCCCGCCGACGCCGACCGGATCGGTGACCAGATGGTCGAGAACATCCACCGCGCCGGGATGCGCGAGGCCGAGATCGTCGCAGGCGTGGAGCAGCTGGCCCTGCTCGGCGTGAGCGCCGCGCAGATCGCCAAGCGCACCAGCATCGACCGCCCGACCGTGAACGCCGCCCTGGCGGTCACCAAGGCCGACCAGAGCCGCAACCGCCTCGACTCCGGCGACCTGACCTTGGAGGAGGCCGCGATCTTCGCCGAGTTCGAGCACGACCCCGAGGCCGTCGAGCGACTGGAGAACGCCAAGCGGTGGCGGCGCTCGCTCGCCCACGAGGCCCAGCGGCTGCGCGACGAGGCCGCAGAGCGCGAGGCCGACGCCGCCGAGGTCGAGCGGCTGCGCGCCGAGGGCCTGCCGGTGCTGACCGCCGAGGAGGTCGAGCAGGCCGACGAGGTGCTGCGCATCGAGCGGCTCGTCACCGAGGACGGCGAGCCGCTGCCCGAGGAGGAGTGGCCCAACGTCCCCGGCGCTCGCGTCCACGTTGTCAAGGAGTGGGTCTACCCCGAGGACGAGTACGACGAGGAGAGCGAGGACGGCGACGAGTCGGAGAACGAGGACTACGAGCCCGCCGAGCCCTACCAGCAGTACGTGCCGGTCTGGGTCGTGACCGACCTCGCCGCCTCCGGCCTGCGCCGTCGCGGCGTCTCCGGCAGCACCAGCGCCGACAGCAGCGACGAGGGCGAGAGCGAGGAGCAGGCCGAGGCCCGCCGCGAGGAGCGCCGCCGCGTGATCGCCAACAACAAGGCCTGGGCGAGCGCGGAGACGGTGCGCCGCGAGTGGCTGGCCACGTTCGTCGCCCGCAAGACCGCCCCGAAGGGTGCCGAGGCCCTGATCTGCGAGGCCGTCGTCACCGGCCACCACTCGCTGAGCAAGG
The DNA here is from genome assembly GCF_029961765.1 of Nocardioides sp. QY071. Classification (NCBI taxonomy): domain Bacteria; kingdom Bacillati; phylum Actinomycetota; class Actinomycetes; order Propionibacteriales; family Nocardioidaceae; genus Nocardioides; species Nocardioides sp. QY071. The sequence goes on along the minus strand of NZ_CP124682.1, from coordinate 93,654 downwards.
CCATGGACCACCGGCACCCGATGCTGTTCACGCTGCTGGGCGTCGACCGTCCGACCGGCTACTACGGCGCGGGGCACGACGAGTGCCACAAGATCGCCACCAAGGCGAGCACGCCGAAGGCCGCGACCATGACCACGCTCGCGGCCGTCATCGCCGCGTGGGAGGCCACGACCGGCAAGCACTCGTGGCGCAACCCGACCGCGTGGGACGCCCGCGTGCTCGGCGCGCTCGTGGAGTGGGGCTACCAGCCCAGCGCGGTCGAGCGGATCCTGCTCGGCGAGCAGCCGCAGACGAGCACCGGCAGCGACGAGCCGGAGGACGAGGCCAGCGACGCCGAGGCGAGCGACAGCGCCGCCTGACCGGCCTCCACTCCCCCACCTGAGGGCGATTCTTCCTGTGGAGAACCGCCCTCAGTGGAATAGAAACCATAGAATGAACTCAGTTCGTTTGATCCGCTACCCGGGAGGACCCCGACATGTCACACGAGATCGAGACCCACGGCTCGCAGGCCGCAGCCGTCTTCGCCCGCAAGGACGCCTGGCACCGCCTGGGCACCACCGTCCGCGACCGCGCATTCACCGCCGAGGAGGCCATGACGCTCGGCCACCTGGGCGGCTGGGACGTCCGCAAGTTGCCGCTCACCACCGCCGAGGTCAGCGAGGGCGGCGTCACCGCGATCGAGGTCCCCGGCTTCGCCACGGTGCGCACCAACCCGTTCACCGGCGAACCCGAGGCGCTCGGCGTCGTAGGCGGCGGCTACACCCCGCTGCAGAACGAGGACCACGCCGAGTTCCTGAATCTGCTGGCCGACGAGTCGGGCGCGATCTTCGACACCGCCGGGTCGCTGCGCGGCGGTCGGCAGGTGTTCATCACGATGCAGCTGCCGAACTCGCTCACCGTCGGCGGCACCGACCGCGTAGACCTGAACATCGCCGCCCTCAACAGCCACGACGGGTCCAGCGCGTTCCGCATCCTCGTGACCCCGGTCCGCGTCGTGTGCGCGAACACCCAGAGCGCGGCCCTGCGCAACCACGAGTCGTCGTTCTCGATCCGGCACACCCGCAACGCCAAGGCCGCCGTACAGGCCGCCCGCGACGCGCTCGGGCTGACCTTCACCTACGTCGACGCGTTCCAGGTCGAGGCCGAGCGGCTGATCCAGCAGACCATGACCGACGCCGCGTTCGACGCCCTGATCGACGCCACGTTCGGCAAGGCCGAGGCCAACGCGACCAAGCGAGTCCGCGAGACCGAGCGCCGTCGCCGCTCCCGGCTGCACTGGCTCTTCGCCGACGCCGAGACGCAGGCCGGCATCCGCGACACCGCGTGGGCCGGCTACCAGGCCGTGGCCGAGTACGTCGACCACTACGCCCCGGTCCGCACGAAGGGCGACGAGCAGACCGCCCGGGCCGCGCGGGTGCTCACCAGCGACGACCCCGACCGGATCAAGCGCCGCGCCTGGACCGCGCTCGCCCCGGCCTGACCGTCACGCCAGTTCCTCCGGTGGCGGGCTGAGACCCCGAGTCCGGCCCGCCACCGGCCCAACCGAAGGAGGAGCCATGACCGACACCACCACTCACGCCGACCTCGCCACCGAGCAGGTCCGCGCCTGGGATCTCCGCCCCACCGACACCCTGGTCGACCCCGACACCGGCATCGCATTCCCCATCACCACCGTGAGGGTGGATGAGCCCGGCCGCGCCGGACGCGAAGTCCACATCGCAGCCCCGGTCCTCGGCCCCCGCACCCTGCCGCTCAACCAGTTCGTCACCATCGCGAAGCGAGACACCACCCCGACTGGCACCGCCGCCGACATCACCGCCAGCGCGGCCAAGGACCGGCACACCCTCAGCGAGACGGCCTGCGACCTGATCGTCATCGAGCACCGGCTGCGCGACGTGCGCCGGTGGACCCCCGAGACCGCCCGCGCCCACCTGGACGTGGCCCTGTCCAGCGTCGCCACGGCGCTGGACGCCCTGCACGCCGAGTACGCCACCCGCACCACCGAACAGGAGCAGTGATGACCGAGCAGACCCAGCCGGACCCGACCGGCACCGTGATCAGCGAGCGCGACCAGCGCCGCATCCTCGCCGCCATGATGAAGATGCCGTACGCCGCCAGCAGCCGCGGCCCGAAGCCGTGGACCGCGATGGGCGAGACGGTCACCGCCGAGGCCGTCGTGGCGTTCCTCGTCGGCCTCGCCGAAGTCCTGACCGAGGTCGGCGCCGAGAACGACCAGCACCGGCGCCGCCTGTTCTCCCTCGAGGCCGACGTGCAGGCGTTCCGCCGCCTCATCGGCACCGCACCCGCCGAGGTGACCCCGTGAGCGCGCACATCGAATGGCTGGCCGCCCGCGAGACCAGCCTCCAGGTCTTCACTCCCGGCGAGGACTGGGTGGGAGCCGGTGAGCACCGCCAGCCGGTCCTGACGCTCGCCGGTGACGACGTGGTGGCGATCCAGGGCACGCCTGCGGAGTTGCGGGCGCTGGCTGCCCGCATCAGCGTCGTCGTCGCGGCCGCGTCCACAAGGCTCGACCGCTCGACCGACCGGGAGGACCAGCCAGCATGAGCGACGACGCCACGCTCCGCGCCCTTGAGGCCCGCGCCACCCCAGGCCCGTGGACACCTCACGGCGACAAGATCCGCGCCACCGCCGCCGACGCCCTGATCCCGGACAACATCCTCGTCGCCTACGCCGGTGCTCACTGGCAGCGGCTCGGGATCAAGAAGTACCCGCGCGGGGGCGACGTTCCCGAGCACGCGCCCGACGTGGAGTTCATGGCCGCCGCCCGCACTGCGCTGCCCGACCGCCTCGACCGTCTCGACCGCATCCGCGCTCTTCACGCCAAGTGGGGCGAGCAGTCGCCCGAGGACGCGGACGGCTACCTCGACCTGTGGGAGACGCTCGGTCGGCTCCTCGACGGCGAGCCAGCCTGAGCAACAACCGCAAGGCCGCCCGCACCATCGACGGTGCGGGCGGCCTTCTGCGTCCGGCTGGTCACCAAAGGGTCAGTTGCTCGCCCAGCAGCTCCTGGAGCCGCGCGAGGTCATCGGCCACGAGCTGCGGGTCCTCACGCGCCAGATCGCGCAGTTCCCGCGCCCGCCGACGCGGCCCGCGCGGGTCGGCCAACGGGCTGTAAGGCAGCCGTCGCTGCACCGACCACTCGCGCCGGTTCTGCGCCGCGCTCGACACCACGACGTGATCGGGTGCGATCCGCTGGCACAGCGGGTTGTGACAGCGGTGCCCGAGCAGCCGCGCCTCCGCGAGCGCGTCAACGCCGTGCATGACCGCGTACGCGAATCGGTGGGCGATGATCACCCGCCCCGGCGCATACCAGAACCGGCCATGACCGCCGCCGTCCGTGCGCTCCCGCTCGGACCGACCGGCCACCGCGCCGGTCCACCACAGGCACTCACTGCCCGGCACCGTGGCGACCTTCGCCCGGTACCGGGTGAGCACCGCCGGATCGGCGATCGCTGCCGCGACCGCCGCGAGGCCGGCGTCATCAAGCCGCCGAACCGGCACCCGCTCCCCCGCTCTCGGCAGCCGCCAGCGCGGTCGTGCCGTCGCCGCCCTGCTCGCCGCCGCCGTCCTCGGCCTGGGGCTCACTGGCGAGCCGCCGCAGCCGCGTGGCCTCCCGGACGCTCACGGTCTCCCCGCACCACTCGACGGCCTCACTCAGGGACAGGCCCTCGCGCTCGGTCAACTCCCGCAGCGCCTCACCAGCGCGCTTCTCGGTCTCGGCCACAGCCGCGTCGCGCTCACCGATGGCGACCATGACCTGCTCGGCCAGGTCGATCACCCGGCGCTCTCGCGCCTCACGCTCCTTGCGCCGCTTCTCGGCCATCTCCCGCGCCGTACGCCGCGCCTGCTGCTTGATCGTCTGCTGACTCATCCGGTCCTCACTCGTGTCGACATGGACTCTGACAGTCACCTACGACATTTCGCCGTCCCCGAGCGATCACCGAACCCCAGAAACCTTCAAACCCGCTCCCCTCGACCCATCCAGCCAGCCCGATCCGAACCCGACGCCCCAGCCGTCACCCACGCCCCTCAGCGTCCCCCCAGATTTCCGCGACCGACCAAGTGCCACACACCTCTTGCATTCTCGGTTCGCCGAATAGAAAGAACACACCAGAAATCCGGCCGAAAGTGATCGCCTGCCACGCGCGCACGCACGTAGGTGACCGTGACGATGAGCCTCCACAAGCTGACGGCCGGGTCGGGGTACGACTACCTGACCCGCCAGGTCGCAGCGATGGACGCCACCGACAAGGGCCACACCGGGCTGGCGAGCTACTACACCGAGAAGGGCGAGACCCCCGGCGTGTGGCTCGGATCGGGCATGGAGGGCATCGAGGGACTCGACGCCGGGGACATCGTCACCGCCGACCACATGCAGAGCCTGTTCGGCTCCGGACACCACCCGCTGGCCACCCAGCGCACCAAGGAGCTGGACCTGCGCATCGGCCGCGACGAGGCCGGCCGCCCGACCGAGGCCGACTACAAGACCGCGGTCCGCCTCGGCACCCCGTACAAGGTCTACGACAACGACGTCAGCCCGTTCCGGATCGAGGTCGCCAAGCGCATCGCGGCCCTCAACGAGGCCGCCGGCCTGCCCGGCGACTGGCCGGTCCCCGCGGCCGACCGGGCCAAGATCCGCACCGAGGTGGCCGCGGAGTTCTTCCGTGCCGAGCACGGCCGCGACCCGGCCGACGCCCGCGAGCTTGCCGCCACGATCGCCAAGCACTCCCGCCCGAAGACCAACGCGGTGGCCGGCTACGACCTGACCTTCTCCCCGGTCAAGAGCGTCTCGGTGCTGTGGGCGATCTCCGACCCGAAGACCGCCGCGGTGATCGAGCGAGCCCACCAGGCGGCGATCAAGGACGCCCTGGACTTCATCGAGTCCAAGGCCCTGTTCACCCGCCAGGGCACCAACGGCGTACGCCAGGTCGACGTCCGCGGCCTGATCGCCACCGCGTTCACCCACCGCGACTCCCGCGCCGGCGACCCCGACCTGCACACCCACGTCGCCGTGGCGAACAAGGTCCAGACCCTCGACGGCAACTGGCTGGCCATCGACGGGCGACCGCTGCACAAGGCGGTCGTCTCGGCCTCGGAGACCTACAACACCGCGCTCGAGCGGCACCTGGTCGACGCCCTCGGCGTCCAGTTCGCCGAGCGCCCGAACGAGGACGCCCGCAAGCGGCCGATCCGCGAGATCGTCGGCGTCGACCCCGAGCTCAACCGCCGCTTCTCCAAGCGCCGGCTCAACGTCGAGGACCGTCGCAAGGTCCTCGCGGCCGCGTTCCAGGCCACCCATGGCCGTCCCCCGACCCCGGTGGAGACGATCCAGCTGTCCCAGCAGGCGACGCTGGAGACCCGCGAGGCCAAGCACGAGCCGCGCTCGCTGGCCGAGCAGCGCGAGGCGTGGCACCGCGAGGCGGTCGAGGTGCTGGGCACCCCGCAGCGGGTCAAGCAGATGGTCCACGGCGCGCTGAACCCGAAGGGCGCGGCCCGCTCGCTGGCCGACTCAGCTTGGTTCGCCAAGACCACCGACCGCATCGTGGCGACGATGGAGGGCAGCCGGTCCACCTGGCAGTACTGGCACGTCTACGCCGAGGCCCAGCGGCAGGTCCGGGCCGCCAATGTGCCCACCAACCAGGTCTCCCAGGTCGTCGACCTGCTGGTCAGCGAGGTCCTCGACGACCACTCGGTGAGCATGGCTCGGCCCTGGGACACCATCAGCGAGCCGGTCCAACTGCGCCGCGCCGACGGCTCCTCGGTCTACACCCAGGCCGGGGCCGACCTGTTCACCTCGAGCAAGGTGCTGGCCGCCGAGCAGCGCCTGGTCGACGCCGCCGGCCGCCACGACGGGTACGCCGTCGAGGCCGCCTCGGTCGACCTGGCCCTGCTGGAGTCGACCGCCAACGGCATCACCCTCAACGCCGGACAGGCCACCCTGGTCCGGGAGATGGCCACCTCGGGCGCCCGGCTCCAGTTGGCGATCGCGCCGGCCGGATCGGGCAAGACCACCGCGATGCGAGCGCTGGCCAGCGCGTGGGCCGACGGCGGCGGCACCATCATCGGCCTGGCCCCCTCAGCCGCGGCCGCCGACGCTCTGCGCTCCCAGATCGACACCCAGACCGACACCCTGGCCAAGCTCACCCACTCCCTCGAGCAGGCCCGCGAGACCGGAGCCGCGATGCCGGAGTGGGTCGCCGGCATCGACTCCTCCACCCTCGTGGTCATCGACGAGGCCGGCATGGCCGACACCCTCTCGCTGGACGCGGCGGTCTCCTACATCCTCGAGCGCGGCGGCAGCGTCCGGCTGATCGGCGACGACCAGCAGCTCTCCGCGATCGGCGCCGGCGGCGTGCTCCGCGACATCCGCGCCACCCACGGGGCGCTGCAGCTCACCGAGCTCGTCCGGTTCAAGGACCCCGCCGAGGGCGCCGCCTCGCTCGCGCTGCGCGAGGGCAAGGCCGAGGCGCTCGGCTTCTACCTCGACCGCGAACGGGTTCACGTCGGCGACCTGGCCACCATGACCGAGGACGTCTTCGCCGCCTGGCAGGCCGACCGCGCCGCCGGGCTCGACTCGATCATGCTCGCCCCCACCCGCGACCTGGTCAGCGAGCTGAACCAGCAGGCCCGCGCGCACCGCCTCGAGGGGATCGACCCCGCCGACGTCGCCGCCAGTGGCCCGGTCCGCCGGCTCGCCGACGGAAACGATGCCTCGATCGGCGAGCTGATCATCACCCGCGAGAACGACCGCCGGCTGCGCACCTCGGCCACCGACTGGGTGAAGAACGGCGACCGCTGGACCGTCCTGGAGATCCACGACGGCGGCGACCTGACCGTCCAGCACACCCAGCACGGCCGCACCGTGCGCCTGCCGGCCGACTACGTCGCCCGCTCCACCGAGCTCGGCTACGCGTGCACCGTGCACACCGCGCAGGGCGTCACCGCCGACACGATGCACGGGCTGGCCACCGGCGCCGAGTCGCGCCAGCAGCTCTACACGATGATGACCCGCGGCGCGCACGCCAACCACGTCTACCTCGAGGTCGTCGGCGACGGCGACCCGCACTCGGTGATCCACCCGACCCTGGTCCGGCCGCTCACCCCGACCGACATCCTCGAGTCGATGCTGGCCCGCGACGACGCCCAGCGGTCCGCGACGAGCCTGATCCGCGAGCAGGCCGACCCGGCCACCCGGCTCGGTGAGGCCTCCCAGCGCTACCTCGACAGCCTCTACGTCGCCGCCGAGGACCTGCTGCGCCACGAGACCATCACCGGCGCCGACGGCACCACGGTCAACATGGTCGACGCGCTGGACACCGCCGTCGAGACCCTGGCGCCAGGGCTGTCGGATGAGGCCGCCTGGCCCACCCTGCGCGCCCACTTGCTCCTGCTGGGCGCCACTGGGGAGAACCCCGTCGAAGCGCTCCGGGCCGCGGCCGGCGACCGGGAGCTCGAGAGCGCGCGCGACCGGGCAGCGGTCCTCGACTGGCGCCTGGACGCCTCCGGCCTGCGCAACGCGGGCGCCGGACCGCTCCCCTGGATGCCCGGGATCCCCGCCCGTCTGGCCGAGGACCCGCACTGGGGCGCCTACCTCTCCCAGCGCGCACACCTGGTCGAGCAGCTCGCCGAGCAGGTCCACACCCGCGCCACCGAGCAGACCTCGCTGCCAGCGTGGGCGCAGAACGGCATCCGCCCCGAAGCATCCACGGTGGCCGACGTCGAGGTCTGGCGCGCAGCCATGCAGGTCCCCGTCGACGACCGGCGACCGACCGGAGCTCCGCAGCTGCAGAAGGCCTCCTCCACCTACCAGCGTCGCCTCAACCGGGCCGTCACCGGAGACCACACGCCGGCACTCAAGGAATGGCGCCAGCTGCTCTACACGCTGGCCCCGCAGGTCCGCGACGACGAGTTCACCCCGCTCCTGGCCGAGCGCCTGGCCGCGATGTCGCGCGCCGGCGTCACCGCCCACAAGCTGCTGCGCACCGCCACCGCTGCCGACCACCCGGCCGGCCCGCTCCCCGACGAGCACGCCGCGGCCGCGATCTGGTGGCGCATGGCCCGCCAGCTCACGCCGGCAGTCGCCGCGCAGATCGGCGACGGCTCCCACGGCGAGAGCGTCACCACCGACTGGGCGCCGCGACTCGCGGACCTGTTCGGTCCCGAGCGTGCCGCGAGCATCCAGGCCAGCACCTGGTGGCCGGCGCTGGTCTCCAACGTCGACCACGGCCTGCAGCGCGGCTGGCAGCTCGAGGCCCTGCTGGGCGCCGGCCGAGCGATGCCCAGCGACGGCTGGGACGGCGTCGACGAGTGCCAGGCGTTGGTCTGGCGGACCTCGATCGCGATGGAGACCGCCCCCGACGAGCACGCGCACGAGGTCCACTTCGACGAGCCGCCCGCAGACCTGTGGGAGGGCGTCGAGCCCGACCCCGTGGCGTTCGTCGACCACCCCGACGACGCCCCGTGGCCACTGGCCGAGGACCTCGATCCGCCCGTCGACGTAGTCGACGAGCACCTGGTCGACGTGCTCGAGGAGGACCTGGTCGTCGACGTCGACGAGGACCAGTACGTCGAACCGGACCTCACGCTGGCCGCCTACCTCCGCGACCTCGGCGGCACCCGCCTGGAGCCCACCGAGGCCGACATCCGGCTCATGTACCAGCGGGCCGAGGAGTGGCACTCCTCCCCCGTCACGCGTGAGCGCATGGTCGAGATCAACGAGCTCACCCAGGCCTTCTTCGAGGCCCGGTTCACCGACTCCTGGGGCCGCGACTACCTCACCGGCCGGTTCGGGGTCGACCTCGCCGGCGACGCTCGGTTCCGTCCCGGACAGGCGCCGGCCGGGTGGACCAACCTGGTCGACCACCTCCGCGGCCGCGGCGTTAGCGACGCCGAGATGCTGGCCACCGGGGTGGCGACCGAGGCCAGCACCGGCCGCCTCATCGACCGGTTCCGTGACCGCGTGATGTTCCCGGTGATCCACCAGGGCGAGGTGCTCGGCTTCGTCGGCCGCCGCCGACCCGACCTCACCGACGCCGACAAGGCCGGACCGAAGTATCTCAACACCGCCGACACCCCGCTCTTCCACAAGGGTGCGCAGTTGTTCGGCGTCGTCGACGAGCTGCTCGCCGAAGGTGCCGTCCCAGTGATCGTCGAGGGCCCGATGGACGCCGTCGCCGTGACGATCGCCAGCGCCGGCCTCTACCTCGGCGTGGCGCCGCTCGGCACGTCCCTGACCGATGAGCAGGCGGCACAGCTGGCCGCCGTTGGGCGTGACCCGATCGTGGCCACCGACGCCGACTTGGCCGGCGAGGTCGCGGCCGAGCGCGACTTCTGGATGCTCACTCCGCACGGCCTGGACCCCGGCTTCGCCCGGTTCCCCGACGGCCTGGACCCAGCCGACCTGCTGGCCCAGCGTGGTCCGGCCGCGCTCACCGCCGCGGTGGCCAGCGGGCAGCCCGCCTTCCGTGCCCTCGGCGACCAGCTCCTCACCGAGCGGCTCGACAACCTCGCACCCGAGCAGGCGCGCGTGGCGGCCATGCGGATCCTCTCGGCCCGTCCCAGCCGGGCCTGGGAGCCGGGCGTCAACCAGGTGCGGGCACGGCTTCAGCTGTCCCAGTTGCAGGCCCGCCGCGACCTGCGCGACGCGGTCAAGAGCTGGGATGCCGACCCGCGGAAGGCGGCTCTGGCCGAGCTGCACAAGAGCAGCGACGTACGCGCTCGCCTGGCGGCCGCGGCCAACAAGACGCCCGCCGAGCGGTGGGCGCCGCTGGCCCTCGAGCTCGACCCGCGCCTGCTCGAGCAGGGCGACTGGCCGGCCACCGCAGCGATGCTGCAGCAGGCCCACGAGCAGGGTCACGACGTCGGTGCCGCCACCCGTGCGATCGTCACCGAGAAGCCGCTGGGCGACAGTCCCGCCCGCGATCTGCGCTACCGGATCGTTTCCCGTCTCGAGCTCCCGATCGACACCGGCGAGGGCACGCCGGCGCCGACCACGTCGCAGGGAGCAGCGCGCGACCGGCAGGACGTCGACCGCTCGCGGCCGCCGCGGCGCGGCACTCCTCGGCGCTGATTTGCCCGACCGCCCGAGCGGCGGTCAGAGCCTTGGGCACCGACTCCTCCGCCCAATCAAGGTGCCCGAAGGATTTCCGAAATGCCACGTTCCTGATACAGCGCTCTGTGTAATGTTCCTGATACACGAACGCAGGGATCTAGGAACGGGTGAGCATGGCACAACCGGCGGCATCGACCACCACGACGGCACGTATCGTCTGGGACACCGCGGACAAGTTCCTGCGCAACGTCGTCGACGAGGAGGACTACGGCGACTTCATCCTGCCGTTCACCGTGCTGCGCCGGCTCGAGTGCATGCTGGCCGACACCAAGGACGAGGTCACCAAGTTCGTCGCCTCGCTGGGGGAGATGCCGCCGCACCTCATCGACATCGCGGTCAAGGACCGGTTCGGCCTCAGCTTCTACAACGTCTCGCCCCTTGACCTGAGGACGATCGCCTCGGTCGACGACAACGTGGCGAAGTCGCTGAAGTCCTACATCGACGGCTTCTCCAACAACATCGCCGACATCTGGGTCGCCTTCGACTTCAACCGTCGCGCGAAGATCCTCGCCGACTCGAACCGCCTCCACGCCGTCGTCAAGCACTTCTCGGTGCTGGACCTGTCGCCGGGCAGTCTGCCGAACACCGCGATGGGCGACGTCTTCGAGGACGTCATGTACCGCGCCTTCAACAAGAAGGGGAAGGCAGCCGGCAACTTCTACACGCCCCGCGACGCGATCAAGCTGATGGTCGACATTCTGATCACCAACGACGACGAGACGCTCGCCGGCGACAGCGCGCTCCGCTCGATCTACGACCCCACCGCCGGATCCGGCGGCATGTTGCTCGTCGCGCAGGAGGCCCTGCGGCGGATGAACGACAAGATCGACGTCACGCTGTACGGCCAGGAGCTGATGCCTTCGGCGTTCGGCCTCGGCAAGGCCGACCTGCTGATCCAGGGCGGAAGGCCGGACGCGATCAAGCAGGGCAACACGCTGGTCGAAGACCTCTACGAGGGACAGACCTTCGACTACGTCCTCTCGAATCCACCCTTCGGAACCGACTGGTCGGCCGACGAGAAGTCCGTCCGCGACCAGGCGAAGGTTCCGGGCTCGCGGTTCAGCCACGGCCTGCCCAGCACCACGGACGGTCAGATGCTGTTCCTGGCCCACTGCGCCTCGAAGCTGTCCCCTGCCTCGAAAAACGGCCAGGGTGGTCGAGCAGCCGTCGTCTCCAACGCCTCGCCGCTGTTCACAGCGGACAAGGGTCCCAGCGCGATCCGACAGTGGCTGCTCGAGGAGGACCTGATCGACGCGATCGTTGCTCTTCCCGCGGACATGTTCTACGGCACCGGCATCGCGACCTACGTCTGGTTCCTGGACACCAACAAGCCCGAGGAGCGTAGGGGCAAGGTCCAGCTGATCGACGGCTCTGGCCAGTGGTCACTACTTCGCCGACCCATGGGCGAGAAGCGACGTGAGATTGAGCGCCAACACCGGGAGACGATCGTTGAGGCGTACCAGGCGTTCGATCAGGCAGACCCCATGATCTCGCGCGTAATGACGCCCGAGGACTTCATGTTCCGCGACGTGCCGGTCTTCAAGCAGGCGAGGCTGGCCGCCCGATTTCGTGACGACGCCGTCGACACGCTTCGGGGGCGCAAGGATTTCACCGACGGACACATCGAGGTCCTCAGGCAGCTCGATGGCACGCCGTGGAACGACCTGCCCCAGAACTTCGCCACAGCGGCGAAGGCGGCGGGCCTCAAGAGCCCGGTTGGGCTCGTCGACGCCGTCATGGCTGCCATGGCCAGCGCCGACCCGGCAGCGCCTCCGGCGGTCGATCGTCGAGGCAAACCAGTCATCGCTGAGGGTTGGAAACTCACGGAGCGCATCCCGATGACCGAGGACGTCGACGAGCACATGAAGGGCGAAGTGTTGCCTTTCGCACCGGACGCCTGCTGGGATGCAACCAAGGCCAAGCATGGCAACGAGATTGCCTTCAAGCGGTTCTTCTACGTACCGACCCAGCCACGCCCTCTCGCCGAGATCGACGCCGATGTGTCACGGATCATGGGCGAGCTTTCGGCCATGTTTGCCGAGGTTCACGAGTCATGAAATCAGCCACCGGCTGGCGGTCGGTCCCCTTTTGGTCCCTGTACCGCCGCGACAAGAAGGTCGGCTTCCCGGCTGAGGAGCTCTTGTCGGTCTATCGCGACTACGGCGTCATCCGGAAGTCGGACCGGACCGACAACTGGAACCGCGCGGGCGAGGACCTGGCCGCCTATCAGCTCGTGGAACCCGGGGATCTCGTGCTGAACAAGATGAAGACCTGGCAGGGTTCGTTGGGCGTGTCGTCGCTGCGCGGGATCGTCTCCCCGGCGTACTTCGTCTACAAGCGGCAAACGGACGACGACCCGCGCTTCCTGCACTACACGCTGCGCTCGATGCACCACGTCCGGTACTACGCAAGCATCTCGAAGGGCATTCGTCCGAACCAGTGGGATCTCCAGCCGGAGATGCTCGACACCATGCGGGTCCACCTGCCGGACCTCGAAACGCAACGCGAGATCGCCGACAGTCTGGAGAAGGTCGACCGCATGATCGCGACGCTCGAAGAGCTGGCCGATGCGCTCCAGCAACGAACCACAGACACTGCGGCTGTCTTCGGTCTGAGCGACGACCAGTCTCGGCATGTCGAGGACGCGCATTCGCCTCTGGATGGGATTCCGGAGCACTGGGATCGTACGAAGTTCGGCTTTGACTTCTTCGAGAGCGCCGAGCGGAACGGCGACGATCCCCCAGGTCCACTGCTCTCGATCTCGGAGTACCGAGGGGTCGAGGTCAACACTAGGACCGATGGCCAGCAGGCGTCTGCAGACGTCTCGCACTATCGCGTGGTGCGACCGAACCAGCTCGCGGCGAACATGATGTGGCTCAACCATGGTGGGCTCGGTGTCTCGTCCCTGACTGGGTACATCAGTCCCGACTACAAGGCGTTCGACATCTCCCCGCGGTTCTACCCGCGCTACGTCCACCACCTCTTCCGGAGTCCGCGCTACATCGACTATTTCGCCACGATCGGCACCGGGGTCCGCCCGAACGCCCAGCGGGTCACCAAGACGTCGCTCGACATGACGCCTGTGCCGATGCCGCCCTTTGAGGAGCAGCGCCGGATCGGAGACCAACTCGACGGGGTAGCAGCCAGCATCGCCCGCATGCAGGAGAAGGTCTCAGCGCTTCGAGCGCTGCTCATCGAACGGCGCGGAGCGCTGATCACGAACATTCTCGCCGCAGAAGGAGTATCCGCGTGAGCCACGCACAGCTCATGGAACTCGAGTTCGAGACCAACCTCTGCACAGAGCTGTCGGAGCGCGGCTGGCTGTACGAGGACGACGGCAAGCCGACCGGCTGGGACGTCGGCCTCGCGATGGTGCCCGAGGACGTCCTGCACTGGCTCAGGACCCAGTACCCCGACGAGTACGAGAAGGCGGTGCCGGCGGACCTGGTCAACGGTCAGAAGACCGACGCCGAGAAGAAGCTGCTACTGCACGTCACCAAGGAGCTGGCGAAGGCGACCAAGATGGACGCCACGACGGGTCATCCCGTCGGCGGTCTGCTCGGCGTGCTGCGCAAGGGCTTCGCCTACGCCCAGATTGGACGCCCCGCCGCCAAGTTCGGCCCGATGATGGAGTTCCCGCCAGCTAACCCGAACCTCACTGAGGTCGTCGAGGCCGCGGATGCCGTGCGGCTGCGGATCCTGCGCCAGGTCCGGTTCGACACGACCAGCAACGACACGATCGACGTCGTCCTCACCGCCAACGGCATCCCGGTGGTGACGCTGGAGCTCAAAACCGACAACACGCAGACGGTGCGGCACGCGATCCGGCAGTACCGCGAGGACCGCAAGCCCGGCAAGAACCGTCCGCTGCTGGCACCGGGACGGGCGCTCGTGCACTTCGCGGTCTCCAACGACCTCGTCTACATGACCACCAAGCTCGAGGGAGGCGACACGGTCTTCCTACCCTTCAACCAGGGCAACGACGGCCACGAGGGCAACCCGCCGTCGGCGACGGGCTCGTCAACGAACTACCTGTGGCGCGAGATCCTCGCCCGGCCGATGTTCATGCGCATCCTCAAGGACTTCGCGCTGTTCGAGCCGAGCAAGACCGGCAAGAAGGACCAGGGCCGTCTCGTCTTCCCGCGATTCCACCAGCTACGAGCGGTCGAGCGCATCGTCGCCGACATCGAGGCCCACGGCACCGGGAGGCGCTACCTGGTCTGGCACTCGGCCGGCTCGGGCAAGACCAAGACGATCGCGTGGCTGAGTCACCGGCTGATCCGGCACATGAGTGCCGACTCGAAGTCGACCTTCGACTCGGTCATCGTCGTCACCGACCGCACGGTGCTCGACGAGAACATCCGCCACGACATGAACCTCGTCCAGTCCAGCCAGGGCCTGGTGGTGACGGTTGGGGAGAAGAAGTCGCAGGCGAAGTCGCCGCAGCTCAAGAAGGCGCTCCTGGACGGCGACCACATCGTCACCTGCACGCTGCAGACCTTCCCCGAGGTCATGAAGCTGATCGAGGACACCGAGGAGCTGCGGGGCCGCCGCTGGGCGGTTGTGGCCGACGAGGCCCACTCGTCGCAGTCCGGGTCGGCCGCGCGGCAGCTGAAGGAGCTCTTGGTCGACGTCGAGTTGGACGAGGACGAGGACATCAGCGCCGACGACCTGCTGGCCGCCAAGGACTCTGCGATCGCGGCGTCGAGCAACATCACCTTCGTGGCGCTCACGGCCACGCCGAAGGCGAAGACCCTGCGGCTGTTCGGCACGGAGCGGGACGGGCGCTGGGAGGCGTTCGACACCTACACGATGGCCCAGGCGATCGAGGAGGGCTTCATCCTCGACGTGCTGACCAACTACTCGACCTACGACATGTTCCTGCGGGTGAAGAACACGCTCGAGGGCGGCGAGGGCGAGGAGATCCAGGTCAACACCGGCGAGGCCGTCTCCAGGATCGTCAGGTTCGCGGTGCTGCACCCGACCGCCATCGCGCAGAAGGTGGTCGTCGTCGTCGAACACTTCCGGCGCAACGTCATGGGCATGCTCGGCGGCCAGGCCAAGGCCATGGTCGTCACGAGCTCCCGGATGGAGGCGCTGAACTGGTCGCGGAAGATGGACGACTACATCGCGTCCAAGGGCTACGACGACATGAGCACGCTCGTGGCGTTCTCCGGGACGCTGAAGGACGAGTCGGGCGAGGACGTCACTGAGATCTCGGTGAACGGCCACAGCGACGTCGCCCGGGCGTTCCGCGAGGAGGGCGTCTACAAGGTCCTCATCGTGGCGAACAAGTTCCAGACCGGCTTCGATGAGCCGCGGCTCATGGCGATGTACGTCGACAAGAAGCTGACCGGCGTCGCCACGGTACAGACGCTGTCGCGGCTGAACCGGATCTACCCGGGCAAGACAGCGCCGATGGTGGTCGACTTCCGCAACACCCCGGCCAGCGTCCAGAAGGACTTCCAGCTCTACTACTCCGACGCCCACGTGGACGGCGACGTCGACCCGAACGCGCTGTACACGCTCGGCGAGCGCATGGACGCGGCCGGGCTGTACGGCCAGGGCGACATGGACGCGGTCGCCGACGCGTTCCTGGCCGATGCCGGCGGCGAGGCCATTGCCAAAGCGCTCGCGCCGGTGAAGAACAACTGGACGACGCAGTGGCGCGAGGCTCGGCTGTCGAAGGACAAGGTCAATCGCGAGGCGCTCGAGCAGTTCCGCGCCGACGTGCTCGCCTACCGCAACGCCTGGCAGTTCCTGAGCCAGATCGTCGACTACCAGGACCCCGAGCTGCACCGCAGGGCGATCCTGGCGACGCTGCTCGCGCGCAACCTGCATGTCGACGGGAACGAGGGCGACGACAGCTACCTCGAGGGCGTCCAGCTCTCGGGCGTGAAGCTCGTGCCGTCGGCGATCAATGAGGATCACTCGCTGACCCAGGGCAGCACCGACGGGATCAAGCTCCCGGAGTTCGAGGGCGAGCGCAGAGGATCAGCCACGCCCGTCAAGGGCCCGCTGGACGAGGCCATCGAGCGGGTGAACGAGATGTTCAAGGCCAAAGGCGTGGAGGTTAATCCCGGCAGCGTCGCGGGCTTCATCACAACCTTCTGGGGATTCCTGGATGCCAACGAGGAGGCCGTGGCGATGGCGAAGAACAACACCGTGGCCCAACTGAAGGCGTCCCAGGGCTTCAGCAATGCCGTCGGCCTGGCCGTGCTGAAGACCTGCCAGGAGTCGCAGGAGATCCAGTCCTACATGACCGACCCGGCGTTCATCGCCGAGATTTCGAACATCGCCGCCGATGCGTTGCACTCCCGCCACCACGGCGGATCCGCTGGGGGCGAGTCGAACGGATCGCAGTCATGAGCGCCGATGAGCCCGTCCGCCCGCTTTTCGGCGAGATCATCCGGGAGGCCCGCAAGAAGCGCGGGTGGTCGCAGCAGGAGCTCGGGCAGGCCGCTGGGCTGTCACGCCCGACGATCGCACGGGTCGAAGCGGACAGCGACGTCACTACCGCCACCATCAGCAAGATCGCCCGAGCGCTCGGGCTTACCCTCGAGCTGACCGACCGCGGCTGACGCCCTCGGCTGGAAGTGGCCCCTCCTGCAGGACGCCGAGCCTGTCGGGGACTACATGTCGGTTGCCTCGCGGGCCAAGTGGCGGTGCATGGCGGCGAGCCGCGCCCGCGGCTCGGGGTGGCTGGCGAACCAGCGATGCTCAAGGCGTGCCCACGCGCGGCCGAGCACGCCAGCAGGCAGCTGGCGGACGACGTTGTCCTCGTAGAAACGCATCAGTTCGGCTGCGGCGGCCAGGTCGCGCGTCAGGCTGATGGCGAACAGGTCGGCGGCGATCTCCTCCCGGCGGTCGAACGTGGCGCGCAGGCCGAGGAACGCAACAGCGGCAGTCATCGTGGCCAGCATCGCCGGACCGGCCAGCTGCGGCACGGCCACGGCCGCGGTGACGGTGAGGCCGGCGCCGGTGAGCACGAGCACCAGGTAGCCGAGCACCCACGCGTAGCGCGCCGCGGCCGAGGTCCGATCACGTCGGATGACGTGGGCGAGCTCTTTTCTGCACCAAAGCGAACCGGCTGGCTCATCGCGGCCTATCACGTCACTCAGGTGTGCCGGGCGGCCCCGAACGTGCTAACCCGCACTGGATGGTTGGATCTCGCATCGAGATCCTATCTCGGGCTGGGCGTCTCTTGTCCGACCGATCGCAGCGTGCGTCCTGCTGCAAATTCCGCACGCGGGGGTCCATCCGCACTACGCCTAATAACTCCCATCTCGCATGTCGACGCAGCAGTTCCCAGACACTATTGAATCGAGGCGGCAAGATCCTTAATCGTCTTGATCTCTGGCCAGCCGTCGTCGCCGGGGGCGTACACGTTCGCCAACCCGGCGTCGGTCTCGATGAACAGACCCTGAGGTGCCGGTTCAAGGATGGGCTGGCCAGGATCGCCTTCTATGAACTGAACATCGGACGTGTATCCGAAGATCGCGACGTTATGGCCAACGGGAAGTCCTGCGCGGAAGGGTTCGACCCCGACGTTCTTTGCGCGGCGTACCACGAAGTACGTCAACTCGGCCGGCTCGCCTTTGGGTTCCTTCCAAACCTCTAGAGGTCGGACTCCTACAACAACTCCGCCTTGGCCGTCGAACTCGTTTCTGATCATCGCGAGCTCTACGGAGACCACCTCACCCATGATCGCGACGTCAGCGTCAGAAAGCATGTCCTTCGGTGTTTCGAACGGCTCGTACCGAGCCGAGGACGTGTCGCGTAGATGCGCGACCAGAGCAGCAGAAGGATCTGCGCGTTCCGAGTCCGCCACCGGCGAGTTCGCCTGTGAAGTGGCTTGAGTCTTCTCGTTCGAGCATGCCCCTACCCCGAAGAGCACGGCAATACTCAGCGTCGCGGCGAACCATCGCTTTGCCATGTCAACCGTCCCTTCTCGTTAGATCAGAACCACGGGTTGATGTGGTCATCGATGTGGTGAGCGCTATAGCGACGCCACTTGAGCGCGTTTGGTGGATTGGAGGTTGACACGTTCTCCATGCAGTCGTCCTGGGTCGAACCGTGCGACAGGCCTGCGGTGTGCCCGAACTCATGGCACGTTGTTATGGTCTGATCGATCTCGTCGTCCACCCCTTGATTGACCGTTGCCAAGTCGACGCGGACGTAATTCTGGTCGCACTGATTTGTCGGAGGGTCGCTTTCGTAGTCGTCGCAGTCGGTCCACGCGAGTGCCCCAGATGCGATATTCCCCTGAGTCCACACCACATCCGTCTCGCCCGCGCCCGTCAACTGGCAGGTCGAACTGTAATTGACGTTAACCTGCGTGGGATCAAGTGCGTTCCATGCTGCGGCGTCGATGTTCTCCTCGAGGTCAGCAGACACGGAACTCCCCAGACAATACGAGTGCGGATCCTCATCGGGGTGCGCACCAGTGTTGCCGTCTTGGGAACCTCACTCGTCAGCCATGGCTGGAGCAACGACGAGAAATCCTAGGCAGACAACGGCTGCCGAGCCGAGACAGAGACTACGCATTCTCAATGACCGCACTGGCGGACCCTCCCTCGCAACGACGCTTCGACCGACGCCATCGGATTCGCTCTTGGCCGATCGATAGCGACTCTACACCAGTGTGACGCGTGTCACTCTCGGCTGGTTCCGGGGTTGACACTGGATCCCATCGCGCGGAGTTCGAGACTCTCCCGCAGCTTCATGCGCCGCCTCAGCCTGAATCCACCGTTGGGGGCGTCGGGGTGAGCGTGGCGTAGAACGAGAATGCCCTTGCTGGGCGGGAGAATCGGAGTTCTCACACAACCGTTTCGCCACCGAGCAAGGGACACCTCGTAAGTGCAACCTTCCCACAAGGTCCGGCCCGTGTTCGATGACCCCAACCTGGTGTCGTCGGCTGGTCTGGTTCCCGCGCTGCGGCTGGCCGAGTCCGCTGGCCTGTACGACCTTCTCGCCGGGGTGACGGTGCCCTCGCCGAACGCGTCGGCGAAGGCGGCGTGTGTGGTGGGCGGGATGCTGGCCGGTGCGGACTCGATCGACGACATGGACCTGCTGCGGCACGGCGGCATGACTCGGTTGTTCGGCGGGGTCCGGGCGCCCTCGACGCTGGGGACGTTCCTGCGCTCGTTCACCCACGGACACGTCCAGCAGCTCGACGCTGTCAACGCCGCCTTGCTGGCGGGGCTGACCGAGCGGGTCCCGGGGCTGCTTGCCGGTGGAGACGGGTTCGCCACGGTCGACCTCGACGACACCGTCCGCGAGGTCCACGGCCACGCCAAGCAGGGCGCCGCGTTCGGATACACCCGGCAGCGGGGCCTCAACATCCAGCTCGCCACGATCTCGACGCCGCTGGCCGCGCCGGTGATCGCCCGGGCGAGGCTGCGGTCGGGGAACACCGCCTCGGCCAAAGGTGCGGGACGGCTGCTGGCCCAGGCCATCACCACCGCTCGTGCTGCCGGGGTGAGCGGGCAGATCCTCGCGCGAGCGGACTCGGCCTACTACGGGTGGGCGTTCGTCGGCACCGCCCTGCGGCACAAGGCGTGGTTCTCGGTGACCGCGCGGATGACCAAGACCGTCACCCGCGCGATCACCGCCATCCCCGCCGGAGCCTGGAGGCCGATCGAGTACCCGAACGCGGTGTTCGACGAGACCGAACAGCGTTGGGTCTCCGACGCAGAGGTCGCCGAGATCGGCTTCACCGCGTTCACCGGCCGCCGCAAGGCCGAGCACGTCACCTGCCGCCTCGTGGTGCGCCGCGTCAAACGACTCCAGCCACTGGCCTCCGACGGCACCGCGCAGGGTGAGCTGTTCGCTGCCTACCGCCACCACGCCTTCATCACCAACACCACGCTGCCGACGGTGGAGGCCGACCAGCATCACCGCGACCACGCCATCGTCGAGCAGGTCATCGCCGAGCTCAAGGACAACGCCTTGGCCCACCTACCGTCGGGGAAGTACACCGCGAACGCTGCCTGGGTCGCGCTCGCGGTCACCGCGTTCAACCTCGCCCGCGCCACCGGCGTCGCCGCATCGCTGCACCGCGCACGATGGGCCACCCTGCGCAAGAAGCTCATCGACGTCCCGGGCCGCATCGCGGCCACCGCCCGCCGGCTCGACCTGCACCTCCCCCTCGGCTGGCCATGGGCATCCGCCTGGGAAGCACTGTGGGCGACCGCGACCGGCCCACCAGCCCCAATCACGACCTGACCACCCAGCCCGCCCGGGCGTCACCCAGAACCACGTGGAAGAGCCGGACAGACCGGCGGCCACCCCCTGCCCAGCCACGCCCCAGGCCTCTCAAGCGCCGTTCAGGGCCGACGAGAAATCATCCATGGTGGATCCGGGCTCAGCCGATCGACGACTGGGCCTCGGAGCGATCGCCACGCGGCAACGAGCGCGACCGCGATGGACTTCGCGTCGTCGGCTAGAACGGCGGTCATGGGGCGACACCCACCCCGGGTCTCCGCGGCCTGTTCGTGGCCTGACGGCGAGAGAGCTTCGCCTTACGCATCCGGCGACGGGTCGAGTCGGCTCCGGACGGTGGGCAGGCCGAGGTTGGTGGCGGTGCGCTGCATCTGGGTGAGTTTCTGTTCGGCGGCGGCGCGGCTGGTTCGCAGGCCGTCGACCTCGCCGAGCCAGCCCCGATTGCTGGCCTCGGCGATCCGGCCGTCGAGGCTGTCGATGATCTGCTGAAGCCGTTGGTGCTGTGCGGGGTCGGGACGGAGCATGGGGCAGCGGATGCAGGCGTGTTCGTGTTGGCAGCCGGTGCCGTAGGCACGCCCGCAGGTGCCGAGTTCGAGTTTGCGTTGGGCGAAGTGGCCGAGGAACTCGTCCCATTCGCTGTCGGTGGGTTCGCGGTACTCCTGAGACGGCCGCAGTGCTCGCCGGCGGGCGATGTAGGCACGGTGGTGCTCGATCACGTCCTGGTCGTAGACCGCCGCATAGGTCTGGGTCGTCGCGATCGAGTCGTGGCCCAGGATCTTGGCGGTGATGTGCACGGGCAGGCCGGACGCTACGGCCTCGGTGGCGAAGATCCTTCGGAAGTCGTGGGGGCTGAACTTGGCCGGTGTGCCGCCGTTGTTGGTGATCTTCGCGGTGGTGACCAGCTCGTCGAGCAGCTTGATGACGTAGGAGGAGCTCATCGCGGTCCTGCCTATCCCATAGGGCCGTTGAAACAAGTACGGAAGCTCGGGGCTGTGCACGCGTTCGGCGCTGTCGTAGCGGCTGACCAGCGGCAGCTGCTCGTTGTCGCCGCGGACGTGGGAGATGATCTCGGCGAACGCCACTGCGAGCTCGGGGCCGATGACCAAGAGCCGCTCCTTGTCGGTCTTGGACGGGGTGATCTGCAGCATCGGGATCACCTCACCAGTCGAGGGCAGCCGGTAGGACACGAAGGAACGGTGGGTGATCTCGAGGACTTCCTCGATGCGTGCCCCGGTGTGACGCAGCACCTCGACCAGCGCCCACGCCCAGAACGCCCGGTCGGCCTCAAGGCTTAGGTTCCGGCGATTGTCCTGCGGCCGGTCGCTGGTGCCGCCGGACTCCGGATTGTCGACGTAAACGTGGCCACGACTGACCTTCCGGCCGCGGCTCCCGTCGTCGCTCAGGGTCGCTCGTCGTAGCGTGTGACCATCCTGGGTGAACGACTGGCCGGGCGGGGTCGCTGCGGCGGCATCGTGCAGTTCCTTGGCTGCCGCTCGGGTGTCGCTGGCTGCGTCGACGAGCCGTGGAAGTAGGGGCGCGAGTTCCCGGATGCGCTGGTGGGTGCGCGACCGCGACTGCTTGAGCATCTTGGTCATGCCGGCCAGGTCGCGGGAGTTGACCGGGGAGGGTGCGGCCCAGGTGGCCCATCGGGCGGAGTCCTCCAGCGCCCAGTGGGAGAGGTCGGCGTAGAAAGCACGGACGGCCATGAGGATCGTGTAGGGGTCCTCGCGCTTCTTCCCGACGCGGTTGCTGCCGTACAGCACCGGGCCGCTGAGCCTGGTCTTCCAGCGACGCGCGACCTCGTCGGTCAGGTGCAGGGACTCGATGCCGGGCTCGTGGATCTCCAGGTCGCGCCAGAACAAGAGGACGAGCTTGGCCGCGAGGTAGCGGATGGAGTTGTAGTCCATCGCGGCACGGCGTTCGTAGAGGTAGGCGACGAACAGGTCTCTGACCGGACGGCACACGACGTCGTAGCGGTCGACCATCTCCTCGATCGTCAACTGCCCTCGCCGTGACGCGGCGAAGATGGTCGGCGGGCTGTCGGCCGGCAGGATCGCGGCCTCCCGGAGCAGCGTGTACCAGCGGGGGTGAGACCGGCCACGGTAGCCGTCTTGCGCACGGTGGGCCTCGATGCAGTCCGGCAGGGTGATGTCGCCCAACGTGCCGCCGTTGTGGACCAGCATCCTGGTGAGCTGGTTCAACGCCTGGCGCCGGTCGCTCGGCAGCATCCGCGCATCCGCGTCGCAAAGACGCTCCATGTCGGCGAACCCCGCGGGATCACGCAGCGTCCGGAGCCGTTCGTAGAGTCTGGGTGTGGCCTGGGTCGCGTAGAGCCAGGAGTAGTCGGGACGGATCACGTCCAGCAGCAGGAGCCTGCCCGCAGCAGCGACAAGGTGCCCGTGTCTGTCGGGCTCGGCGGCCAAGGCGGTCCAGTCCCTTCCGGCTGCGTCCGCACCGGAGGCGTGCCACCGTTGCTGCCACGACTCCCCGGGGAACCTCAGCAGCCAACCGAGGAGGGTTTCCGCGAACAACACCTGGCTGCGGATCTGCTTCGACAACGTGGTGCCGTTCGCGGATTCCAGGTCGCGGACCGCGGCGAGCAACTCCTCATAGCTCATCTGGGAGGCGGCCCACACTGTCGGCCGGGCGATCGCCGGCGTCGGAAGCGTCGGGGTCGGCGCCTTGGGGCGTAGGCCACCGTTGTTGGCGGGCACGTTGCGCGACGGGCGCGCGGCCTTCTGAAGGTGGGCGACCGGGTCGATGTGGTCGCTCATGGCCGTGTCCCGCCGAACAGCACCGCCAGCACCTCGGCGGAGTATCCCGCCGTGTCCACAGGCGGTGGTGGTGTGGACGGCCGTTCAACCCGGTCGCGGTGATGGGCCAGCACGCGGGCGACGACCTCTTCCTCCCGCGGACGCAGATAGAGCTGGGTCGTGGTGATGTGGGCGTGGCCCAGCACCCACTGCACATCGGTCAACGACATGGCGGGGTCGTCGACCATCCGCTGAGCGGCGGTGTGCCTCAGGTCGTGCAGCGTCCAGGCCGTGCCCAGCGACTCGTTCGCCCGTTGCAGCATTCGCCGGGCTGCCGAGTAGGTCAGCGGGCGCACCGGACGTCGCCGGGTCAGCCACAACGCCTGCTCGCCGGCCGGACGCTCGGTCTGCTGCTCGTAGAGCCGAAGCCACACGAACGCATCCGCGGAGGCGGGTAGCCACTGCAACCGGCCCGAGCCCTTCCGACGTACGCCGATGCGCTGGTCGCCGGGATTCACGAGGTCCACGGTGACGCCGAGGAGTTCAGAGGCGCGGGCACCGGTCGAGACGTAGAACGCCAGCAGGGCACGGTCCCGGTCCGAGCGCAACGTAGCGAACAGCTCGTCGAAGAGCCCGTCGGGCAGGTGGCGAGGAATCCGCTCAGGCATCTTCTGCCGCAGTGGCGCCCGCGGTCCTGGCGCGAAGGGCTGCATCGGATTGTGATGCGCTTGGGACCTCCGTCCGGCTCGATGGACGGCGTCGGGGACCGGGTTGACCAGTGGCCCGTCGCCGGCGCGGGTCCGGTCGGCGTAGAACATCTTGACCACCGCGAGGGCGTGGTTGATCGTCGCCGGCGCGTACCCGCCCGGCCGGCCTGCTGGGCCCACCAGCCGCATCCACAACACGAAGTCGCGTGCCTCGATCCGGCCCGCGCGCTGCCAAGGCACCTCGATGACAGCCAGGAACCGCCACCAACGCAGCAGCGCCAGGCCATAGGACCGCAGCGAACTGAAGCTCGCGCCGCAGGCCACCATCGTGGCGAAGAACTCGCTGACCTCTTCGACCGGCTCGCCAGTCGCATCCAGCAGCACCGTGCCCGGCGCCGCGTCGATGCTGGCCACGGCGCCGATGGTCGGGACGACCAAAGCCGTCACGTCACGCTCCATCCCAGATGTCCTTCCGCTCGTCGTCGCGACGAACGGCAGCACGCAAAGCCTCGGGAACGGCGGACATCCCCATCGACCGGCGAGTCGTGCCGCACTGGTCGCCCGGGGACGGCTCAGGACACTCCAGTTGGTGCGGTCAATAGGTCGTGCGCAGCCAGGCTCTCTACCGCGGCGCTGCTGAGCCCGGTGAGTGCGACCTGCGCGAACACCACGGTGGCCGGGTGTCCTGCGCGGAAGCGGGTCACGGCCAGTCCGCCGTCACCCACGCCTCGGTCGGCGTCACTGGTGGGCGCACCGAGGATCGCGACGACGTCGGTGGCGGGCGCTGCCACCTTCGCGCGCTCAGCGACGGCCGCCATCGCCGCGGCGGCCCGCCGTTGCAGTGCCTGGTCGACCGGCTCGGCGGCACGGCGGGTGCGCCAGGTCTGCGACCAGGTGGCCAGGACCTTGGCCAGCGCCCCGACCACCACGACTGCGCCGCCCAGATAGGCGATCGCCACGACGATGAGGAGCGCGTTGGCCGCCGCGTCGGACATGGTCTACGCCTTGCCGGCCGCGACGTCGGGATCGCTCAGAATCGCTCTGACACAACGCCGGCTCGCCGCGGTGCTCATCAGACCCGGTTTCCGGTCGCTCAGCGGCTTTCTGAGCCCGATTCGCGCATCGAGCGGGGCCTTCGGCGTCATCTCGACGCGCTGGGAGCGAGTCCCACATCGGGCGCCGACGTCGCCGGCGCGATGGCACGGTCCTCGGCCGCGCGGCCCCGGGCGGCTGTCGCAGGCTCCTCGAGGTCGCCGGCCGCGTCGACCATCTGGCGGTGCTCCTCGGTGCTGGGGACGCCGTAGCGGCGCTCGGCCATCGCCTCGACCTGCGCCACGGCGTTCCACACGTACTCGCCGGAGCCGTGGGAGTAGCAGGCGTTGAGGTGCTCGCGCGCGTGCCCGAGCTCCTTCTTGCTCGAGCGTGGGTGCTCGCCGAGGGCCTTGAGAGCGCGCTGTGCGCGACCAATGGCCTCCGACCGCTCCTTCATCTGCATCGTCGCCTCGCTCATTCGCGCGGTCCCTTCTCAGTTCGGGTGCGCGGCTGCGCACCGAGCGGGTCTTCCTTGATCTCGCCGGTGTCCAGGTCGACCTCGACCAGGCGCGGTCGACCAGTCGGCTCGGGCTGCTCGTAGGCGCGCCGGTTGACGGGCAGTGCGTCGACGTCGTGGGCGAAGGCGTTCTCACGCCGCTGGGTACTGGCCTCGCCCAGGTGCTCGTTGTGCCGCGGCCTGGCCGGCCAGCTCTTGTGCTCGTCGTCGCAGTGGGTCCGCAGCCGGTTGCGCATGCGGTCGGCGAACGCCGGCAGGCAGTAGCGGTGCCACTCCTCGAGGGCGTCACTGGTCATCGCGAGTCCGGCGCGGCGGCGCTGGTCGGCCAGGACCGCGATCTCGTGGACCAGGTGCGGGTGCACGGGCCAGCAGCTGGGAATCAGTCCGGAGACGTCCCAGGTGTACTCGCGGTTGAGCCAGATCACGACGTCCTCGAGCCACTCCCACAGCTGGTGGCGCAGCTCGGGGTCCAGGCACGTGGCCGGCTCCCAGGGCCGGGGCAGCAGGGCGTGGTTGCCCAGGGCCTTCTTCTGCTCCTCGGTGCCGTTGATGGCGATGTGGAGCTCGCGGTAGGCCAGCCGGACGTGCTCCCCCGGCACGGGGAACGCGTAGACCATCGGGGTAGGTGCGGCCCGTCGGGCCTGCTCGGTCGTCACAGCTCACTCCTTGTCGATTCGGTCTCGTCGTCGACGAAGCCGAGGCGACGCGCCTCGACGAGGGCGGCGGTCGTCCGGGCCTCGGGGGTGATGACCATGCGGCGGTCGTTGGTCAACCGCGCCCGCAGGGCCCGCTGGTCGGCCAGCAGCTTCTCGCCGGCCTTGCCCTCCACGCAGCGGTGCAGCTTGGCGATGATCGGCTTGCCGTTCTCGGCGATCACCAGGGCTCGCCGCTCGGGGAGCTGGCGGACCTCCTCGGGCCGCATGATCGGGATGTCGTCGCCGGAGAAGTTGCGGCTACCGCCGTTGAACCCGCCGGTCGAGTGGGTGACCCGGCCGATGCGCACCGTTCCGAGCAGGTCGGAGATCTCCTGGTTGAACGCGACGTCCTTGGATCCACCGAACATCACCAGGGTGTTGGTGAGGCCGAGCAGCGCCCGGGCCTCGTGCTCGCCGAAGATGCTGGTCAGCTGAGGCCGGGTCTGGGCGGCCCAGATGAACGACAGCCCCAAGGCACGCTCGTTGGCCATCCGGGTCCGCAGGGTCGGCAGCGGCGCGGTCGACGGCAGCTCGTCGAGCACCGAGACCAGCGGTGGACACAGCCGGCCACCCCACGGGGAGTTGTTGGCCAGCAGCAGCCCGGTGTCCAAGACGTGCTCGGCCACCGCGGTCATGAGCGGGCTGGCCGAGGCGTAGGGGTCTTCGCGGCCCAGCAGGTAGATGGTGCCGCGGCGGCGGATCACGTCGGCCAGGTCGGTGGCCGGGTGCCCGGGGCTGGGTACGCAGCGGCGGCGGATGTCGGCCTGGAAGAACAGCGACACCGCCTGCTGCACGGTGGTGACGGTGTTGCCGGCGGTGCGGTCGTCACCGTTGAGCGCACCGTGCAGCAGGCCGTGCCAGAACGGCTCGGCGTGCGGGTGCCGGCGCAGGATCTCCATCGGCTGGGTGGCCGCGGTCGGGTTCGCGACCCACTGCAGCACGTCCTCGAGGGTCTTGCCGGTCAGCGCCGCGGCGTGGAAGTAGCCCTGCAGCACCTTCGCGGACTCCGCGGCGTAGAAGCGGGCGGCGTCGTCGCCGGTGCCGCCGGTGATCGCGCCCTTGACGGTGCCTGCGGTGAAGGCCTTGGCTCGCCGCTCGGCGACCTTGGGGTCCACGCAGCCGGCGATCGGATCCCAGATCAGCTCGTCGATGACACCCTCGGCCAGCCCGAACGGGTCGAGCACCACGCATGGCCGGTCGCCGCGGGAACGTTCGGTGAGGCTGAGTAGCAGGTCCTCGACCTTCGTCAAGGTCACCAGGGCAGCGCCCGGGGCGCCGAGCAGCGCCGGGGTGAGCAGGTCGAGGGTCTTGCCGGATCCCTGCGGGCCGATCACGCCGGCGGTGCGGTCCCACGGCACCCACAGCTCGCCGCCGCGCGGCTCGTGTGCGTCGCCGATGCGCCAACCCACGTCCAGCGGGTTGAACCTCAGCTTCATCGCTCCTCCTTCGTACGGCGGCCGTCCAGGAGCCACGGGCTGAGCCCGTGGCCGAGCTGTGGCCCGGGTTGTTCGGTGAGGTCGCCGGCGGAGCGCTGGACCGGTGCCGCCGGGGCGGTGCCGTGCTTGCCATAGAGGTCGGGGCGGACGATGCCGGCGACCTTGCGCAGCCGCGTGACTCCGAGCAGCTTCTCGGCCTCGGCGGCGGTGGCCATGCCGCGCATGCGGCCCGGGCCCCAGCGCTGGTAGGCCCACACGCCGACCCAGATCGTGGCGGTCAGCAGCGCGGCCTCGGTGAGCGCGAGGCTGACCCACACCAGACCACGACCAGCCAGTCCGTCGGGAGTGGGTGTGGGCAGTCCGGCGTCGGCGTGGCCGCCGAGCACGCCCGGGAGGCTGGTCCAGAAGGCGGTCCCGATCGGGGAGGGGAACGCGCCGGCGTTGGCGTCCGGCCAGGTCCACCCGGCGCCGGCGAGCAGGTTAGCGACCGATCGGCCCAGCTGGATGCCGATGACGATGACGAACAGCGTCGCCAGGGCGACGGCGACAGGGATCTCCCAGGTCCGGGGGTACGGATCGCGTCGGCGCTCTCTCTGCATGGATTCACCTCGTGGTCGAAAGTTCTGGCTGGTCACCTATGTGCCGAGAGGACCCGGCAGCGATCAGACGGAGCGGGTCGGCTTTGAGGCGTTCTCAGCCAGCCAGGTCGAGGGGTCGACGTTGTCGGGGCCGTAGATCGAGCCGTTCTTGAGGTGGACCTCGAAGTGGAGGTGGCAACCGCTCCCGTTGCCCTCCTTGCCGACCTGGCCGATCGGCTCGCCGGCGGCGACCGTCTGGCCGCGGCTGACGCTGACGCTCTGCATGTGTGCGTACCAGGTGGTCAGCGAGCCGGGTCCGGTGGTGACCTTGACCAGCTGCGGGCCGGCCCAGCCCTGGCTGGTGTCGATCTCGATGGTGCCGGCGTACGCGGCGTAGACCGTCGTGCCGCAGGGCGCGGAGAAGTCGGTCCCGGTGTGCCAGTTGGACCAGTAGGGGCCGGTGTCGTGCCAGTTCTTCCGGTCCGCTCCGATGTACTGCGCGGGAACCGGGTAGACCACCTCGTCGCAGGATGCGCCGTCGAGCCCGATCGGGGTGACCTTGGCGTCGGGCAGCACGTTGATGTGCGGGTGGTCCATGTGGTTCGCGGTGGCCGAGCCTCGGTCCTCCATCCGCCGCCAGCCCTCGTCGGCACGCGCGACCGACCAGATGCGCTGGTACCAGATGATGTAGTCGATCCCGAGCTCGCGAGCGTGGGCCTGCGCGTACGCCACGAGCGCGTCTCCTTGGGCCTTGCCGGCGGGCGTGAGCGGGACCATGAAGTCGGCCGCGAGCCCGGCCGGGTGGCCGTTGGGGTCGGTGGCGCTCTCGCGGTAGCCGCCGACGGTCTTGATGTCGAACATCGGGCCGAGGATGTTGACCAGCTGCGTCAGCTGCGGCTTGACCGGGCCGAGGTTGTAGTTGGTCGCCTGCGCGACCGCGCAGCCCGCGCTGCTGCCGGCGGTGGTGGCGACCACCAGCGGGTGGTCGGCGATCTTGCTGGCCTGCGTGCTGTTGTCAACCTCGGCGCTGGCCCAGGTGAGGTTGGCGCCGTAGATGTGGTCGATCGGCGCGTCCTTCTTGGGCTTCTTGCAGGGCTCTGCCGATCCACCGAAGGCGTTGGTGAGTTCGGGGGTGAGCGCGCAGTGTGAGGAGTTGCTGCCGTCCTTGCCGTCGTTGAAGTCGCCCAGGATCACCGCCGGGACCCCGGTGCCGGCGACGTCGGTCATGGTGGCCAGCTGGCGTCGCAGCGCTTCCTTGCGGTGCGCGGCGGCGTCCCCGTGGGTGTTGGCCGGGTTGTGGATGCTCCACACCCAGATGACCTGGCCGGTGGTGGTCGACGTCAGCTGCACCAGGGGCATGCCGACGTCCTTGCCACCGAAGTAGGGGATGTCGACGAGCCGGCCGTCGGTCTGCTTCCACTCGTTGCGGTCCCAGATGACCCGGTTCTGTGCCTTCCCGCTGGCCGGGTAGATCCCCCACTTGGCCGCGTACTGGTTCTCCAGCGCCTGGGCCTGCGGGCCGTGCACCTCCTGGAGGCCGGCGATCGTGACACCTGCGTTCTCGATCGTGCGCATGGCGCCGGGCAGTCGCTTGTCCCAGGTGTCGTAGCCGGGCCGCTCCCCCGCCTTGTCGGTGTGGCCGGCGCCGAGCAGGTTGAGGGTGCCGACGGTGACCGGGTTGACGGTCTCGCCCTGACAGTTGGCCACGTTCGTGGTGGAGCCGTCGTCGGGCAGGTCGGGCAGGTCGCCGCCGAGCAGGTCAGTGATGTCGCCGGCAACGTCCTCCCACTGGGCGTAGGCGTCGGGGTAGCCGGAGCGCTGCACGGCCTGGGCGGCCTGGGTCAGCGGCATCTTCTGCCAGCCGGGGATGTCGAGCAGGCCGGGGTTGCCGGTGTGCTGGGCTTCACCGAAGAAGGCCCGCGCCGCAAGGACCGGGTTGGTGACCTCGGCACGGCTGCCCCAGCCCTGCGAGGGGCGCTGCTGGAACAGGCCGCCGGAGTCGCGGTCGCCGCCGGTGAGGTTGACCAGCTTGGACTCCTGGATCGCGGTGGCGATGGCGATCTGCAGTCCGCGGCGGGGCACCTGGAGGTCGCGGGCGACCTGGGCGATGGTGATCGCGTTGCGGGCTTGCTCGGCGGTCATGGTCGGGTAGCTGGAGGCGAACCGCAGACGCATCAGCTGGCCGAGCACGTTCCCGGATGGCGGCTCGGCCGCCGTCCTCGTGGTGTGGGCGGCGTTCACGACACCATCGCTGGTGGCCGCAGGCGCGGGCACGCTCTCGGGGCCGGCGCCGTTCATGGAGAGGCGGGCGGAGATCCAGTGGTGGTCGGAGACCATCGTTCCGGACCATCCCCGCTCGAGGCGCACGCCCTGGTGCTGGGGGAAGAAGACGAAGTCGACCGCGTGGTTGTGCCAGCCGTAGCCGGCGGCCTTCATCTTCGCGGCCGCCGCCCAGGGCAGGTCGGTGTAGGAGGCGTGGGTGTTCATGTCGCCGCCGATGAGCACCGGGCCGTGGGTGGCCAGCGAGTTGCGCAGCTGCAGCAGGATGTCCATGCCGGCGCCGTACTGCTGGGGCCGGGTCAGCGGCGGGTTCCCGTGCTGCCGGGGGAACTTGTGCGGGTTGGTCATGTGGTGGGTGGAGATGACCGAGACCACGGCGCCGTCGGCGCGCTCGAGGATCACCCAGGTGGCGAACCGGTCCCAGGTGACCGCCCGGCCCTGGTAGTAGGTGTTGTCGTCGACGACGAGGGTGACCCGGCCGCCGTTGGCCTTGGACCAGGTGTCGCGCTTCCAGAGCACGACGTTGCCCATGGAGTTGTTGTCGCCGGTGTGGTCGGCGACCCGAAACGCGCCATAGCCGGGGGCGGCGGCCTCGATCTGCGCCAGGGTCCACCCGCTGGCCTCGTTGAGGGTGACGAAGTCAGGGTTGGTCGAGAGGACCTTGGGCATGGACGCCCGGAAGCCGTCGAGGCCGGACCGGCGCGGGATGTTGGCCTGCGCCAGGGTGACCTTGCCCTTGACCGGACCGCCCACGGGTCCGTCGATGACGCCGAGGTCCCCGAGCTCGGTGGGGGCGGTCTGGTCGGTCTGGGTGCGGCACTCCGCGGCCGCGGTCGTGCTCATGACCACCATCAGGGAGACCAGCAGCGGCAGGCCCATGAAGATGATCAGGACCGGCAGTCCGGCGAGCAGGAGCTTCTTCACGACAGGTCAGTCCCGAGCGCCTCAGGCGGCGGCCTCGATGGCCTCGTTGGTGTAGTAGAGCTTCTTCTCCAGCGGGTGGAGCACCGTCTGGACCTTGTAGGTGGCGTCGCCGATGCACCACAGCGCGCGACCCTTGTCCTGCATCGCCCACCCGGAGACGAGGTCCTGGGCGATCGGGCCGAGCCCGAGCATCGAGTCGAGCTCGCGGGCGACGCGGGGCTTCTGGGCGCCGAGGATCTTGATGTCGGCCAGCTCGAGGAGGTCCTTGGCGATCATCGCGGCCTGGGAGTCAGCGTCGCCGACCGAGAGCAGGTCGGAGGGCTTGTGGAGGTTGCAGAACTGGATGTCGCCGCCCTTGCCGGCCATGCCGCGGGAGAGCCGCAGGTCGGCGTCGAAGCTGGCCACCGCGGCGGTGCCGAGACGCATCTGCTTCCAGACCTCGTCGCGCACGACGATGCGCAGGTCGCCGGGTTCGGCGATCTCCCGCAGGCCGCGGCCCCAGGAGTTCATGCACAGCAGCGCGATGCCCACCGCCTCGTCGCCCAGGCCGTCGAGCCGGGAGAGGCTGAACGACTGGATCGGGGCGCGCCAGTCGACCTCGATGTTGGTGAAGTCGTCGAAGAGGCCGGCCAGGGTGCCGGTGACCAGCTCGCCGAGCGCGTTGCGCAGCAGCCGGGTCTCGTCGAGGAACACGCGGGGGTTCGCGTACTCGCAGGCCCGGACGAGCTCCTCGGTCGGGTTGCGGAGCAGGTCCCACAGCCGCGGGATGGTCGTCTCCTGCAGCACCGTGTTGCCGGCGGCGTAGCCGGTGAGGATCTGCAGCGCGTTGCGGACGACGTCGGACTCGTCGGGGCCGAAGGGCACCCGCCGCTCGTCGTCGATCTTCATGGAGCCGACCAGGCCGCGGACCAGGACCAGCCACCGCTTGAAGATGATGGTGGCGCGCCTCTGGGCCTCCTCGGCCGAGAGCTTCTCCCACCCGTCGCCGAGCGGCCCCATGGACAGCGGGTTGACCCGGGCCGAGAAGCCGGGGGCGATGACGAAGGGCTCGACACCGAGCGCGCGACACAGGGACTCGTACTCGTCCTTGACGTCGCCGGTGACCAGGGTGCGGTAGCCGAAGGGCATCATCCGGGTGCAGAACGCCTTGGTGGTGCCGGACTTGCCGCTTCCCGGCTTGGCGAACTGGAAGATGTTGGGGTTGGTCGCCGGCACGTCGTCGCGCAGCACCCACCCGAACGGGTCGCAGTAGAACGAGCCGCCAGAGAGCTGGTCGACGCCCATCTGCGCCCCGGTCGGGGGCAGGGCCGGCGCGGACACGAACGGCCAGAACACCGGAGCCTGGTCGCTGGTCATCCGCCAGGCCTGCGCCGGGGCGGAGGCGGGCGCCCATCCGCGGCCGCGGCGTGCCGCGCCGCGGCGCGGGGCGTACTTGAAGATCCGGGGCTCCTTGGCCTCCGGCGCGAGCGTGGGGATCGTGGGCAGGTCGTGGCCGAAGTCCGACAGCAGGGCGGCCATGTCGCGGCCGCTGCCACGGTTCCGGCGGGTGGTGGTGGGCATCAGGCGTCTCCGCTCCGGGTCAGGCTCATCCCGACGGGGATGGTCGAGGCGGCGAAGCCGACGTCCTGGGCGAGGTCGAGCCGTAGCGGCGCGAACCCGGCGCGACGGATCGAGGCGTCCAGGCGGCGGCCGAACTCGGTGATTCGTAGCGTCTTGGGAACCGTGACCGTGCAGACCGCGTAAGGCCGGACGAGCGCGTTGCCGCGGGCCAGCTTGGCGTCCAGGCCGCGGGCCTTGTGGGCCTCGTCCCGCTGCTTGGCGCGGGTCTTGCGGCCGAGCTTCTCGTTCATGCCCTCGGCCAGGTCCGCGGCCCACTCGGCGTTGCCGGACTGCCGGTCGGCCTTGGACTGGGACACGATCGGGAAGGCGACGACGAACGAGCGCCGCTCCCCCGACTCGCTGGGGGTGAGGATCGGTGCGAGTGCGCCCATCGCGACGCCGCGGGTCGGGAGCTTGATGGTGGCGCTGATCGAGTTCCACGCGTCGTGGCTGTAGTGCCGCACCGTCGCGTCGGCGCCCGAGGGACCAGCCAGCGCCCAGGGCACGTCGGCGTTCACGTTCGGGTCCTTCTCCCGCATGGCGAGGGCCTCGACGATGCTGGCGCGGTCGCCGGGGGCGAACCCTGTCCGGGAGGCCAGGGCGAGCTCCGGTGACGTGAGCCAGCGGACCGACGTCATGCCCATCGGGCCGCGCAGCTGGGCCTCGATCTCGGCCATGAGCAGGTAGAGCTCGCGGCAGCGGCCCTCGAACCCGCCGCCGGACTCCTTGGCCGACCGGGCGATCCGGGTCTCCGGGACGACGATCGTGACGAACTGCTCGGTGCGCACCGACGCCTGGGTGAGGCCGACCGCGAGGTCGCTGTTGACGACCTCGGACAGCTCCGGCGCGTTGCTGCGGCGGTGCTTGGTTACCCACAGCTCGCGCTCGGCACCGTCCTCGGGGACGGTGCGGATCATGAAGAGGATCTCGTCGATCTTCTCGGTGCGGCCGGCGACGTCGAGCAGCCCGGCCAGCGCCTCCCCGTAGCGGCTGCGCTCCTCGGTGTCCTTCATGCCGATGCCGGGGTGGACGACCGCGGCGGTGACTGCCCAGGTCTTCGTGGCGTCGTCGTGGATCACTCCGACGCGCTGCAGCTGCGAGCCGTGCGGCGGGCCGTCGTGGATCTTGATGCCCTGCAGCACCCCGGGAAGGTCGGGGGTGTCGAGGTCCTCAGCTCGGCCCTGGGCCGCCTTGGCGCGGAAGGAGGTCCAGCCGAGCAGCCCGCCGACGGCGTACATGCTCGAGGCGAACACCCAGCCGGTGGCCGAGCGGCCCCGGACCGGGATGACGGTGATGCCCAGCAGGAACAGCCAGACCAGCGCGAACAGGAACGCGGAGAACCACGCTCCGCGGCTGATCGCCCAGAACGCCGGCAGGCTGGCCAGCGCCAGGAACATCAGCTGGCCTCCGGAGAGGCCGAAGAACCAGCCGATGCGGTCGCGCTGGTAGTCGGCGTAGATGGTCATCGTCGGCTTCCTTCCGGGTCTGTAGAGGTCGATCGGGGTTGGGGGCAGGTGGCGGGGCGCATCGGCTACACCGCCACCGGGGGGATCCCGCCGGCGCCGCCGGCCGCTCCTCCGCCACCGGCGGCGGGAGTCTTGGGCGTAGCTGCGGCTCCTCCGGACCCGTTCTGGCCGCCACCCGAGCCGCCGCCCGGTGCGCCACCGGTGGGCAGCGTCGGCGGGGTCGGCGGTGCCGGCGGCATGGGCGGGTTCGGGGGCGGGTCGTCGTCGCCGTTGTTCTGGGAGCCGGGGTGCGTGCCGCTGCTCTGGTCGCCGGACTGGCCACCCGACTGGCCACCGGACTGTCGGCCACCCATGTTGCTGAAGTCGGGGCCGTAGGTGCTCTGCCCGACGCCGGCCTGGTTGGTCTCGTCCGACATCAGGGAGGTGGCCTTGGCGCCGGCGGAGTTGATCCAGCCCATGCCGGTCGACAGCGCCTGCCCGACCGGGCCGAAGCTGCCGAGGACGCCCTGGGTGGACTTGTTGAACCGGTCGCCGGTCGAGGCCTCGGCGCTCTGCTCACCCGAGGAGCGGCCGTTGCCGTCGGTGGTCGACGCGGCCGCGGAGCCGCCGCCGGCACCGCCACCGCTGAGCAGGCCCTGGAGGCCGCCCTGGATGGCCATGCCCTGCCGGAACGACGCTCCGCTGGGGGTGCCGGGGTCGACGAATGCCAGGAGCTTGAACAGGGCCAGCGGCGCGACGACGCTGATCAGGATCGTCATCACCGCCGGCAGGGCGGTGCCGAACGCCTTGGCGGTGTCGTCGGCGAGGTGGGCGGCGACGCCGTTGGCGAACTGCACACCGATGCCCAGCACCATCACCATCAGCACCGGGGTGAACGCCGCGGCGTGGAACCACCGCAGGCTCTTCCAGAACCAGGAGCGGGTGAAGTCGGAGACCAGCCCGGCCGCCGAGAGCGGGCCGGTGGCGGTCAGCACGAGCAGCGACGCCGCGCGGGCCAGGTAGACCAGGACGTGCCCGATCGCGGCCAGCCACAGGAAGATGCCGAGGAAGGCGAGCGCGGTGGCCACGCCGGCGTCGGTGATGTCGTCGATACCGAGGCCGCCCAGGGGGTCCCAGTCGGGCCAGGTCTGCACCTTGAGCAGCGACTTCATCAGCGCCTTGGTGATGGCGCCGCACGCGGCGACGATCATCACGCAGTAGCCGAACCAGCAGGCGCAGACCAAGACGAACTGGCCGGCGCCGATGAACGCCCGCGCGAGCCCCTTGCCCTCGCGCTTGAACGCCGCAGCACCGAGCTGGATCATCGCCAAGATGACCACCAGGGCGACCGCGAGCCAGAGGGTGAAGGCGTAGACGTCCTTGCCCGGTCCGTCGGCGCGCAGGTCGGGGGTCAAGAACAGCTCGCTGAACGTGAGCACGATGCGCAGCACGAACAGGCCGGAGTTCCAGACCGCGAGCATGGCCGCCGTCCAGGCGTCGGCCGCGGCCTTGGCGATGACGTCCCCGATCGCCTCGAACGGGTTGGGGATGTCCCCGAGGCCCGGGATGCCGCCACCGAACAGGTCGCCGACGTTCGGGAGGCCGGGGATCCCGGGCAGACCGGGGACGCCAGGCAGGCCCGGGAGCCCGGGGAGGCCGGGGAGTCCGCCGTCGCAGATCGCGTCGAGGATGCCGCAGCCGTCCGGGAGCAGCCCGGCGGCCCCGTCGAGGACGTCTCCGGCGCCGTTGATCACGTTCCCGGTGCCGTCCTTGACCTCGCCGGCTGCGTCTTTGCCGCAGTCGATCGGGTCCTTGGCGCAGTCGAGCGCGTCACCGCCGAGGTCGCACAGCGCGTCGGGGCCGGGGCAGCCCATCTTGACGTTGCGGGCCGGCAGCTGGCCGGCGGTCTCAACCGTGGCGACGTTCGCCGTGGCGACGTTCGCCGTGGCGGCCGGCGGCTCGGCCGCGGCCGCGGCGGGCGGCTGGATGGCCATGGCCGCCCCGAGGAGCGTGGTGAGGACCAGGACCGCCAGGGCGCCGATGCCGAGCCGGGTCACCCGGTGGAAGAGGTCGCCGGCGGTCACTGGGGGGCTCCGTTGATCGGGATCCAGCCGGCCTGCTTGTACTCCGGGGTGCCAGGCGCGACCGCCTTGGGCTGGCCGGTGGAGACCAGGTGCTCGATGTCCTCATCGCTGCCCTGGGCCAGGCGCCAGTCGCCCACGCCGTCGACCTCGATCCACCGCATCAGCTGGGTGCCGGCGTAGAGGCCGTCGCTGACCTTGCCGTTGGCGGTCGTCAGGGTGACGTAGCTGAGCAGGTTCACCGCGTAGTAGCCGGTGTCGAGCTCCTCGAGGGTGTAGGCGATCGGCGTCACGGCGTACGACGCGGGCGGGGGGACGTCACCCTCCTTCGGGACGCCGGCCTGCTGGCGGCGCAGTGCGACGGCGTCGCGGGCGCGCTGCTCGAAGACGGCCTTGTCCTCGGGGTTGGCGTACAGGCCGGCGACGGCGGCGGCCTGGTCGTAGTCGAACCCGACCTGCGCCTTGGCGACCTCGACCTGCAGCGCGACCGCGCCCAGGTCGGTCTGGGGGAACCGGGTCGGGTAGCCGTCGACCACCTCGGCGCCGGTCGGGATCTCCACGCCGTCGGCGGGGGCGGTCTCCGGGGCGACCTGGTCGACCGAGACGTTCTGCTCCTGCTGCCCGGTCTGGCTCGAGGAGTCGCCGCTGGTCTTGTCGGTGCCGCGGCTGTCGTCGGTCCGGCCGCGCGCTCCGAGCCAGACGGCGGTCGCCACCAGGGCGGCGATCACCACCAGGACGCCCACGCGCAGCAGGGTGGTGCGGGACTCCCCCATCGAGTCGTTCATGCGGTTGCTCATCTCAGTGCTCCCCTTCGTGGTGTCCGTGGTCGCCGTGGTCGCCGGGGTTGATGGGTTCGGTGTGGTCGGTGGACCAGGTGCGCCAGCCGGCCTCGAGTGCCAGCTGGGTTCCGGGCCAGGTCGCGGGCGCGGGTGCCGGCGGGGCGCCGGGGGCGACCATCCAGCGGCCGCCGACCCACTGCATGCGCTCGCAGTGCGCGAAGGCGATCTGGCCTTCGGACTTGTAGGTGGCGCTGACCTTCATCAGCACGCAGACCGTGGCCCAGTCGGGGCCGTCGGTGCCCTTGACGAGCGCGGCGGCGGGCTCCAGGGAGACCGAGGCGCTGGGGTCCTTGACCTCGCCCATCCCGGTGCTGGAGAGGAACGCGCGGACGCTGGCGGTGATCCACCAGTCCTCCGCCCGGACCCCGCCGGGCAGCGCCCAGGCGTTGTAGACCTCCTCGGCGGTGCTCAGGCTCATCGACTGCAGCACCGCGAGGTCGATCTGGGCCAGCTGGCCGATCGCGCCCTCCGGGGTCTGCGGGAACCCGGTCATCACGAACGCGGGTCCGTTGACTCCGGTCCCGGTCGGGATCTTGATCTCCGGGGCCTTGGCGCTGGTGGTCTCGGCGGGGAAGGCCGCGCTCTCGGGCACGGTCAGCATCGGCTCGGCCGCGATCTCGTCGCGATGCGCGGCACCGCGGGCCACCGTCGAGCGCTCGGTCTCGCCGGTGGCCACGCCGGTGTTCGCGCTGGCCTCGCCACCGATACCGGAGACCGCCAGGTAGACCGCGTACACGAGGCCGCCGAGCAGGAGCGCAGCCACGGCGACGGCGGCGGCAAGGATGCCGAGCAACCGACGCCGGCTCCACTCGCTGGTGCCTTCTGCCTTCTTCGTGGCTGCGCGCCGCATCAGATGCAGCCCTTGCCGAGGATCCCGTTGAGCATCCCGGGCAGCACCAAGTAGGCGATCGCGCAGGCGAACACGACCACCACCGAGATCACGCCGACCTTGGAGGCGTGCGGCAGGGAGAACACCCGGCCGGCGATGATCGCGCCGATGGCGATGATGATGCCGAGACCGAACAGGACGATGACGCCCCACAGCACGTAGCTGGTGATCTCGTTGGTGGGGCCGACAGCACCCGGGGGCGCCTTCGGGCAGACCTGGGCGGCCATCGGGAGGAGTGCGGTCATGACGTCCATGGGTGGACTTCCTTTCTGGGTTTGCTGACCCGGGCGGGTCAGGCGCTTTCGCTGGTGTCGGTGGACAGGTGTTGGGGCTCGAGCAGCTGACGTGCTGCCGAGATCAGGGGGGCCGGGACGGGCCGGGAGTCCAGGCCGTTGACCGCGAGCTCGCGGTCCTCGGGGATCTCCACGCACCGGTCCGCGTCCAGGGCGCGACGTACGGCGGGGCCGCCGGCGTGCTCGAGGCCGCGGGGCCACTTCTTGCGGCGCGGGCCGCGGATGGCGAGGGTGATCTGCTCGGGCTGCCAGTGGCCGGCGAGGAGGTCCATGACGACACCGGCGCGGCGCATCCCGGGGACGGTGGCGGTGGTGACCAGGACGACCTGGTCGGCGGTGCGGACGGCTTCGGCGAGCCAGCAGTAGGTGGCCAGCAGCTGGCCGGCCTCCCAGCCGATGTCGAGGATGGTCAGCTGGGTGTCGTGCTCGGCGTCGGTGGGCAGCGGGACCTCGTCGACGCCGGCGAGGACCTCGCTGGCGCGCTCGAGCAGGACGTGGTCGCGCTTGCCCTGCCGCCAGTCGGTCGGGTGCAGGCCGAGCTCGGCGGTGCTGGCCGCGGCGAGGCCGGAGGCGGTGACCGAGCAGCACTCGATGACGCGGACCGGTGCGGCTGCAGCGAGGCCGGTGGCCAGGGCGACGGTGCTCGCCCCGACTGATCCTGCGGACCCGATCACGGCGATGGTGTGCTCGCCGTCGGCCGGGGTCCAGTCGTCCTCGGCGGCGGTGCCGCGGCCGCGGGGGCCCTTGCCTGCGCCGGGGCCGGTGCGGAACTCGCCGGCGTTCAGTGCCTGCCAGGCGCGCTTGAGCTCGTCGACGCCGACCGGGCGGCTCGAGGTCTGGGTGCTCACTGGGCCTCCCCGATGGTGCCGCGGCGGAACTCGAGTGCGGCGCGGACCTCGGCCGGGGTCAGGGTCGCCAGCTGTGCCTTGGCGGCCTGGACTTCGTGCAGCTGGGCGACGCAGCCGGTCAGCTGCTCGATGGCCTCGATCTCGCGGCCGGCGATCGCGAACAGCTCGGCGACCTGCTCCGGCGTTCGGGTCTCGCCGTCGTGGGTGTTTGTCATGGGCTTCACCACCTCCAGTCGCCTATGTGTTGCGGGGCGGTTCGAGCGATCACTTCCGGGCTTATTCGTCATGGCCGAACTTCCTGGGGGCGGCCGCGGCGAGGGCGCGCACAGTGCGCGAGCCGTGGCGTCGGACGGTTGCCTCCGAGACCCCGATGCGGGGCGCGACCCGGCTGGAGACCTCGTTGCTGAGCAGGCCGCCGTAGCCGCGCGCCAGACGCCGGGTCTCGACCCGGTCGGCCTCCTCGACCAGGCACAGCAGCAGGTACCGGTCGGCGGGGCTGATGACCTGGTGGTCGCACGCCCACGCGAGCAGCTCCAGGAGCTCCTCGGTGCCCGTGGGCTCCTCCTGCTCGGGTCCGGCGTCGGCGAGGATCTCGGGGCGGTGGAACAGCGCGCCTGTGACCCGCTCAGTCGGCATCTCGGCTGAGTAGCCGGCACCTGCATCGGCGCTCGTCAGGTCGCCGGCCGAGAAGGACTCGACGAGAGTCGTGTTCGCCCAGGTGCGGTCGGCCCGGGAGACGTAGAAGAAGTCGCCGACCTCGCGGAGCACGCCGACGCGGGTGTTGATCAAGATGTTGGCCGCGACCTTCCGGAGCCGGCGCCACTTGAACGTGCGGACCTCGATCCACAGCTGCGAGGCCACGAGCTCGTCGACCCGCTCGACCGCCGACCAGGTGCCCGCCATGACCGGCTGGCTGTCGCGGAAGACCTCGCGCGGCGGGAGGGTGCTCAGCCAGCCCGCGAGCCGGCAGGCGCCGGGCAGCAGGCACTTGGCGAGCGCGGCCGCGGCCGCGACGTCGTCACCCCCGTCGGGGGCAGCCAGCATGGCCAGCGCCAGGAGGACCTGGTCGGATTCCTCGTGGTCCACCGTCGGCAGCCAGGAGCGCAGGTCGTCGAAGTTGTCGACCACGCCGAGGCGCGGATCGGTGGCCACCCAGGCCGGCCACTTCTGGCGGGCCTGGTCGAGCAGTTCGCTGTTGTCGTCGAGGCCGAGCTGGTCGCCCACACTCATCGCACTCGCTCCTTTCGTCCGTGGCTGTGCACGGCAGAAAGGTCGCGAGCGGGCGTCCCCGCATCCGTCCCCCCAGACCCCTGATTTC
This sequence comes from Nocardioides sp. QY071, assembly GCF_029961765.1. NCBI lineage: Bacteria > Bacillati > Actinomycetota > Actinomycetes > Propionibacteriales > Nocardioidaceae > Nocardioides > Nocardioides sp. QY071. Next base: position 53,064 of record NZ_CP124682.1, on the reverse strand, counting down.
GAGGGGGGACGCTGAGGGGGGACGCGCGTTTGCGCAGGTCAGAAGGCGTCCCCCCGAAAGTTGAAGAAGTTTCTGGCCAACCCCTTGCGCATCCCCGACTGTTGTCGAGATGCAGCGAACTTTTCCAAACAGGCTTGATGATCTTTTCAACACTGCGTCACTCGACATTGGTCGTGACGATGAACGCTGCCGAGACTGAGCCGGGGGAGGCCCTCTAGGAGGACGGCGCCGTTTACCGGATCTGCTTGTTATGCACGTGATCTTCCAGGACATTTCGACGAGCCGTTGTGGCTGCCTGTCGACGGAGCTGGAGGCCTCGAGATGTCCCTGTCCGACCCGTGCCTGATCCGTTCTCGAGGGCCGTCCGGGGAGCCGGTGCTGCGGCTCGGAATGCCGCTGGTCGACGACTACCTGGAGTTCCTCGAGGGGCGGTGCCGGCCGAACACGGTGCTGGCGGCTGCGTATGACCTGAAGGTGTTCTTCGGGATCGTGACCAAGCCACCGGACGAGGTGATGCCGGCGGACGTGCTGGGGTTCATCACCGCCCAACGCAATGGCACCAGCCGGGGTTCGACACTGCAGCCGGTGGCCGAGGACAGCCATGCAGTTGCGACGAGCACGGTGGCGCGGCGGTTGTCGATCATCTCGGGGTTCTTCGCCTACCTGCAGGCGCGCGGGGAGGTCACCGCGAACCCGGTGCCCCGGGGTCTGCCGACCCGGCGGGAGCGGTCCCGGCCAGGTCAGGGTGTGCCGTTGACCCGACGCACCCGCCGGCTGCCGCGCATCCTCACCCCGGCCGAGGTCGACCAGCTCACCGCCGCACTGAGGACGCACCGGGACCGGGCGATGGTGGCCGCGATGGTGCTCGGTGGGCTGCGCCGCAGCGAGGTCCTGGGCCTGCGTCTGGAGGACCTGCGGGTCGCCGAGCGCCGGGTGTTCATCGCTGAGGGGAAGGGCGGCCACCAACGCCTGGTGCCGGTCTCTTCGCGGTTCTTCACCGAGGTCGTCGCCTATCTCGACACTGAACGCCCCGCCGACGCGGACACCGACCGGGTGTTCATGGCGTTGAAGGGGCCGAACCGCGGCAAGCCGCTGTCGGTGCGCGGGCTGGACGAGATGCTCACCGGTGCCCGCCGTCGCGCCGGGCTGACGCACGCGACCTGCCACGAGCTGCGGCACACCTGCCTGACCCGGCTCCGCGAAGCGGGTATGGCCCTCGAAGCCGTCCAGGCCCAAGCAGGGCATGCGTCAATCGAGACCACCCGGATCTACCTGCACCTGGCCGACGACTGGCTGGCCAACCAGTACCGAAAGGCCGCGGAGGTCCTCGACGCCCAGCTCTACCCCGGGACCGTCCGGTGAGCCCGGCAGCTGCGCCGAGTTCGGCAGGTGTGCGGGGTCGCAACGGGATGGGCACCCTGCCGTCCTGGGAACAGCTCGAGCCCGCGGTGCCGCAGATCGTGGACACGATGCGCCGCTACCTGACCCAGATCGGCTGCGTACTGCGGCCGGGCAGCGTGACCAACGCCGACATCGCGCTGCGCTCCTTCGCCGGCTTCCTCGTCGAGGACGCACCGCCGGTAACCAGCATCGCTCAGGTGACCCGCCGCCATGTCGAGGACTACAAGCCCTGGCTGGCGAAACGACCCGGCCAGAACAAGACCCGGGTCACCACCGCGACCCTGGCGCACCGGCTCGGCACGCTGCGGATGTTCTTCGTGCGGATCGACGAGTGGGGCTGGGACGAAGCGCCGCCACGGGTGCCGATGTTCCCTGGCGACCTGCCCCGCCAGGACCACCCGCTGCCCAAGGCGCTCGATGACGCCGCCGCGGCGAAACTGCTCCGAGCGGCGCAAGCCCAGCCGCGACTGCTGGTCCGGGTCACCGTTGAGGTGCTGCTGCGCACCGGGCTGCGGGTCGGTGAGTTCACCGCCTTGCCTGCCGACGCCGTGGTGCAGATCGGCGCCGCACCGTGGCTGCACGTCCCGGTCGGCAAGCTGCGTGAGGACCGCTACCTGCCCCTGCACCCGCACCTGGTGCAGCTGATCGCCGACTACCGCACTCGGTACGTGCGGGCCGATCATCCGTTGCTGCTGCCCAGGGAGAACGGCCGGGGTGCCGACCGGCACTCGGTCACCCGGATCTTGAACAACGTCGCCGCCGCGGCCGGGCTCGGACACATCCACCCCCACCAGCTCCGGCACACCCTGGCCACCCAGGCGATCAACCGCGGCATGTCCTTGGAGGCGATTGCGGCGATGCTCGGGCACCGCAGCATGGACATGACCCTGCGCTACGCCAAGATCGCCGCCCGCACCGTGGCCGATGAGTACTTCGCCGTCACCGACCAGGTCGATGCGCTCTACGCCCACGCCGACCCGCTGCCCGCCGACGCCATCGGACCGAAGATGGCCCGGCTGCGACGCGAGCACCACCGGCTGCTCGGCAACGGTCACTGCACCAGACCTGAAGAGCTCGAGTGCGCCTACGAGGCGATCTGCGAGAACTGCAGCTTCTTCCAGACCAGCATCGAGTTCCGGCCCACCCTGCAAGCCCAGCACGACGACGCCGAAACCAAGGGCCAACAGCACCGCGCCGACCTCTTCGGACGACTCCTCGACGGCCTCACGGAAGGCGAAGCATCATGACCGAGCACCCCACGGATCACGTGCATAATGCCGATGAGCGTGTGATGCGGCCCCTCTCGAAGAGCCGTGCCGCCGCTTTGGTTAGTTAGCCAACCGGTAGGTATAGTAACGAAGTGATGTCATCCGCCCCGGCTCCAGCGCACCGGCCCTCCATGCGCGACGAGATGGTCGCCAGCACCCTGACGCTGGCGCGCACCGGCGCATCGGTCTCGCTGGACTCCGCCGCCCGCGCCGCCGGGGTTACCAAGGCGGGGCTGATGTACCACTTCCGGACCAAGCAGGCGTTGATGACAGCGGTCATCGACCATCTGATGGACCAGTACGAGCATGAACTCACCACCCGGCTTCCGACTAGTGACACCACAGCAAGGACGACCGCTGCACGGCTCGGTGCCTACCTCGACTGGGTGTGCGACGGGCACTTCGACCTCGGAGACCTCGTCATGTTCACCGACCCCAGCCTGCGCGAGCCACTGAGCGAACGCTGGAACGAACGCATGGGCGCATGGGTCGACATCGCTGAGACCCTCCCTGCCCACGAACGCGCCCGGTTCCACGCCGTGCGGCTCATCGCCGACGGCATCTGGCTCAACGCCGCCAGCAACGGCATCCCACTGACCGACCAAGACCGCGACGCAGTCCAAGCACTCGCCCACCAACTCCTCAAGGAGAACTCATGACCAAGTGGCTCCTCCTGGCCGCAGCCATCTGCAGCGAAGTCACCGGCTCCCTGTCCCTCAAGGGCGCCCTCAACCACCCCGCGCTCTACGCCGTCGTCGCCGTCGGATACCTCGCCTCATTCACGCTCCTCGCCCTGGTCTTGAAGCAAGGCATGGCCCTCGGCGTCGCCTACGGCATCTGGGGTGCGCTCGGCGTCGCCCTCACCGCCGTCATGTCCGCCCTCATCTTCGACGAAGCGCTCACCGCCCTCATGGGCCTGGGCATCGCCCTCATCATCGCGGGCGTCCTCACCGTCGAACTCGGCTCCCAAGCCGCGCACAAGAACGCTCACACGAAGGAGTCCATCTGATGCAGTGGCTGTTCCTCATCGGAGCCATCGTCTTCGAGGTCTTCGGGGCCATCTCTCTGCGCATGGCCGCCACTGGGCAACGCGCCTACTACGGCGCCGTCGCCGTCGGCTACCTCTTCGCCTTCGGCTTCCTCACCCTCACCCTCAACGAAGGCCTCGGCCTCGGCGTCGCCTACGGCATCTGGGCAGCCTCCGGCGTCGCCCTCACCGCAGTCGCATCCAAGATCCTGTTCAAGGAACCCCTCACCCCGATCATGCTCGGCGGCATCGCCCTCATCATCGGCGGCGTGCTCATGGTCGAACTGGGCGCCACCCACTAGGACCGCCTTACCCGACTACCGTCCGCGGCGCTTTAGGCAACGTCCGGATCTGCCGCGAACCGTGCGTTGTCAGCGGGTCTCGGCGAGACTCCCCGTCATGGACTTCGATCACGAGTCGGCCCTGCGTCTGGGTGGTTGGGACCCTCGCTACGCGGTGGTGCTGGCGACGTCTGCTCGCGATGGCGTCGCTGCGGCTCTCGTTGACACGAACGGCGACGGTGCCGATGTTGACCTCGATCAGTACGAGCAGGCAGCGGACGGGCGCTGGGTCGAGGTGGCCAGTAGCAACTGTGACGACACGGGGGCGTTCGCGACGGGTTCCATGGCAGTTGCATGGGGGCGGGCAACTCCGCGAGCCATGGTCACGGTTGAGTTTCAGGCCGCCAGGCACACAGTCGAATGCACCGATCAGGGCTGGTGGATGTTCGTGATGCCGAGTCGTTCCGGCGATGCGCCGACTGTCGAAGCAGTCGCGAGAGCAGGCGACTGATCGGAACACCCGGATCTGGCACCCCTCTGTGTCAACGGGTGCTTGGAACGAGGTTCTTCACGGGGTCGCTCTCTGGGCGTAGCGTCGGGTTCGCGGGTCCGGGAAGTGGCTGATCCGAAGTGTCGATGAGCGGGTGCGAGTCGACCGCGCTGGATTGAAGAGCCGCTCCGCAGTGCCCTCCCGGATCCGCTCCATCCTGCTGTTGAGCGTCGGCGATGAGCTGGCGGTAGACGACGTCGGACAGGCGCCGTTTGAGGCAGCGCAGTGCTTCCATCGGTGTCTTGCCGGCGGCGAGCTTGCGGCGGTAGTAGGCGCGGCCTTTGGTGTCGTGGCGGATCTGCACGATCGCGGCGACGTGCAGGACGTGGTTCATCCGCCGATTCCCGGCCCGCGATAGCCGGTGGCGGGCTTGCTCGCCTGAGGAGGCGTCCAGTGGCGCGGTGCCGGTCCAGGACGCGAACCGGTTGCGGTCGGCGAACCGGGCTACGTCGCCGACGTCGGCCAGCACGCGGGCCGCGCCTGCCGGTCCGATGCCGTAGATGTCCATCAGGTGCGACCCGCGGGCGGTGACCGCGGCCTTCAGCTCGGCCTTGATCTTCTTGAGCTTGGCGTCGACTGCGACCAGGTCGGCTATCTCTTCGGCGGCCATCCGGCGGCGGGTCTTGCCGGCGATGTCACGGGGTCGCACGGTGACGTGCATCGCCTTGGCCTGGGCGGCGGACAGGTCGCGTTTGCGCTGGCCAGGCAGTAGTTCGCTGAGGAGTCGTTGTAGCCGGTTGACGGTCTGGACTCGTTGGTGGGCGAGCGAGCTCGTCGCGGCGGTCGGTGAGCATCCGCAAGGCTTCGAGCTCACCGTCCTCGACCAGCACCCGCAGGCCCTCGGTGCGGACCGCGACGACCGCGATGGAGTGGGCGTCCAGGGCGTCGGTCTTGCGGTTGTGGCCGGTGTCGAAGAGCCGCACGCGTGCGGCGAGCTTGGCTGGCACGTCGACGACCTGCTCGCCGGCGGCGACGAGTCGTTGGGCCAGTGGACGACCGGCGCCGTTGGCTCCCTCGACGGCCCAGAGTCGGTCGGGCCACTGCTTCACGTACCGCTGCATCGCGGCGTACCCGGCGTTGGTGGTCTCAAACCGTCCGCTGCCGAGGAGCCGTTCGTGGGTGTCGACGACCTCGATCGTCACCGACATCTTGTGGGGGTCGACCCCGATGATCACGCCCTTCGTCTTGCTCATCTACTCACCTCATCTGTGCTCTGGCATCCACTCGGACGGCGAGGTGGGCAGTGCTACTACGAGCTGGGCAGACCCCTCTTGAGCCACGCCTCGTCACGGTGAACGACGGGTCGCATTCCAGATGAGAGCCACACCCAAGAGCGGGTGGGCAGCCGCGAATGAGAGCGTCCCGCCGATCACCTAGATCAGAGTCTGGCCAGACACCGATCCTGCGGAAAGTCTCCTAGTAGCCGCGGTCCGCGCACTTTGACGAAGGCCTCTAATGGCATCGGTCTCGTCAACATCGCCAGCGTTGAACTCATCCGTCTTCGCTGCATCTCGACAGCCGTTGTCGAGATGCAGCGAACTTTGACAAGTCGCTGTCAATGTCAAGATCTACCTAAGGGGTAGACATTAGGGTTCGTCCGAGCGGCACGCTTGTCCCCTGTGGCGCCACGTCACAGAAGCGAGCCCTCCCAGAAGGGATGGGCTCGCTCCGCGAGCCCATCCTTCATCGGCGATCGAGATCGCTCTGGCTTCTGGGATCGCCGCCGGCAAGCTGAGGTCCGGTTCATAGGCGGTTCCTCAACTGGAGTTACCGGATCTGCCGATGAGCGGGTGGTTACGGCGTCCCCTTCCAACGGGACGAGAAGGGCTGATGCTTCCTCTAGGCTCGGGGGAACTAGATGTTGCGAAGGGACGTCACAACGACATGAATCTCCGCTACCTGCTCGCGGCAAGCGCTGTCGTGCTGACTGCGTGCAGCACCTCTGTGGACGCGGACAGCACTTCAGATCTAGCACGCACTGGGGACTGCTGCACGATCAGGTGACAGTGATTAGTCACGCAGCCTGAGTGGCTGGCGTGGTCATGATTGTCTCGAACTCGATCGGGGTCAACCGGCCGAGACGATCCTGCCGAATCGTTGTGTGAACGCTCTGCCCAGCTGTGACACCGAGAGGTGAACCAGCGCGGCAAGGTCACGGAGCCGCCAATCCCGTTGAGGTGCTTCTGCGAGCAGCCGCGCTGCCAGTTCTGTGGATGTTTCACCGGAACGGTGCTCCGTGGCACTCCTAGCTGTTGACGTGTAGCGGCAGGCCTGGTGCCGCGCAGCGATGGTCATCGACGGCGCCTCCTCGACTTCACCTGCTGCGTCTGCGCACGGTGTGCAGGCGGTGAAGAACCGGTGGTCTTGAACAAGTCCACCCATGCCTCGACGGGCATGTCCTTCGGGAGTCCTGCAGCGGTCATGCCGTGGCGTGTCAGCCACGCCTGTGCGGTCTGTGGTGACCCGAGTGAGGCGGTGCGCGCGAGGATTTGGGCCAGCCCGCGGCCGGGGCCGGTGTAGACGCGGTGGACCAGGGCATGGAACTGGCGTCGCCGTGTCGGGGACAGCAGCGGATGTTCGCGACGGTGGATGGTGAGGATTCCGCCGTCGACTCCCGGACGCGGGGTGAACGCGCGAGCGGGAACACGACTGTGCAGCGTGAACTCGAACCAAGGCGCCCATTGCGCCGTCATCATCGTGGCACCGCCGACGCCCGCTCTGCGCCGCGCGACTTCCCATTGCACGAGCACGATTGCATCGGTCCATGCCGGGGAGTGCAGGATGCGGCGCAGTATGGCCGTGGTCTGGTGAAACGGCAGGTTGCCGACGAGCACATGCGCAGATGTTGGAAGCCGGTAGGTCAGGAAGTCGTCGGCGACGACCTCCACGTGCGACGGGAGTCGTTGGGTCAAGCGTTGGGCGAGCCTGGTGTCGATCTCGACGGCTGTCACCGGTCGCCCGAGCTGGGCCAGCGGGGTGGTGAGTGCTCCGTCACCGGGGCCGATCTCGATGATCGGGCCCTCGGTGGCAGCCACGAGCCGTGTGATCGTGGCAATGGTGGATGGGTCAGTCAGGAAGTTCTGGCCGTGCTCATGACGGCCACCTCGATAGGTAGGCACTGTTTGCTCCGTGGTTGTTGCGGAGCCGGGCACGCTGAAAGAGCCGCCCGGCCGTGATCACCGGGTGCGGGAGCAACAACCTGTGGAGGGTGCCCGCCGCTGTTGGCGGCTGCGCAGACGCAGCGAAGCAGTGCCGTGGAACAACATGCCCACCAGCGTAGGTGACCCCGCTGCCGGTCAGCGACTCAATATCCCGTCTCTGCCCAAAGACGCGGAGATCGGGACTGCTGTAGGAACGGGTGACAGGTTGGGTCAGGCCGCCTGAGTGGCAGGTGTGGTCATGATGGTCTCGTACTCGATGGGGGTCAATCGGCCGAGGGCTGCTTGCCTGCGGCGTCGGTGGTAGGTCCTCTCGATCCAGGTCACGATCGCGATCCGCAGCTCCTGGCGGCTGGTCCACGCGCGGCGGTCGAGGACGTTCTTCTGCAGCAGCGCGAAGAACGACTCCATGGCGGCGTTGTCGCCGGCGGCGCCGACCTTGCCCATCGACCCGACCATGTCGTGGTGGTGCAGGGCGCGGACGAACTTCCTGGACCGGAACTGCGATCCCCGGTCGGTGTGCAGGATGCAGCCGGCGACCTCACCACGCCGGGCGACGGCGCTGTTGAGGGCGTCCACGGCCAGGCGTGACTTCATCCGGTCGCTGATGGAGTAGCCCACGATCCGGTTGGAGAACACGTCCTTGATCGCACACAGGTAGAGCTTGCCCTCGCCGGTCCAGTGTTCGGTGATGTCGGCCAGCCACAGCTGGTTGGGGGCGTCGGCGGTGAAGTCGCGTTGCACGAGGTCGTCGTGGACCGGCGGGCCGGGCTTCTTGCCGTTCTTCCCGCGCTTCTTGCCGAACGCGCTCCACCAGCCGTTGCGCGAGCAGACCCGCCACATCGTCCGGTCGCACGCCTTGTGGCCGGCGTCGCGTGCCTCGTCGGCGAGGTAGCGGTAGCCGAACTCGGGGTCGTCGCGGTGGGCGTCGAACAGGGCGTTGGCCAGGTACGCCTCGGCCAGCTCGGCGTCGGTGACCGGGTTGTCGAGCCAGCGGTAGTAGGGCTGGCGGGCAAGGTCGAGCACCCGGCACGTCACCGTCACGGGGATCCCGTCGGCGGCCAGCTCGCGGACGAGCGGGTACATCATTTTCCCGGCAGGTTCGCCTGCGACAGGTACGCCGCGGCACGCCGCAGGACCTCGTTCTCCTGTTCCAGCAGCCGGATCCGCTTCTTGGCCTCACGCAGCTCGGCGTTGTCCGCGGCGGTGGTGCCGGGCTTGAGACCGTCCTCCACATCAGCCTGCTGCAGCCAGTTGCGCAGGCACGACTCAGCGATGCCGAAGTCGGCAGCGATCTGCTTGATCGTCTGCCCCGGCTCACGGTTGCGAGCGACGTTCACGACGTCGTCGCGGAACTCCTTGGGATAGGGCTTGGGCACGGTGCACATCCTTCCAGCAGCGCCTCACAGCGCCACAGATCAGATGTCACCTATCCGTGCAGCAGTCCCCTGCCGTCTCGCCATCGAGTCAGGTGCCGCTGACTCGCGAAGTGGCCCTGACGTGTGGGGGGAAGAAACGGATTAGCGGAACATTGGACTACGCACCGACTGGCCTGCCGCTCGCGCAGGGGGGCGAGGCAACCGCTGAGCCGCAGACGCTTCGCCAGGTCGTTCAGCCTTGGGAGGACATGGCAGGCGACTCCGAGGTCGTCATCGAGGAGGCTGGGGACCGCGCTACCGCGTTCGTCCGACGAACGGATGGAACAGTCTCTGCTCGCCTGGAACTGCGAGACAGAGACGACGATGACTGGTTCATCGACCTCTTCGACGCCTGCCAGCGCGCAGTTCCTTGGAACACCGAGTCCGGGAACTCTCCCCAGCCCGGGTGACTCCACGCGAGGCGACCAAACGCGCTCATCTGGCACCCCTCTGTGTCAACGGGTGCTTGGAACGAGGTTCTTCACGGGGTCGCTCTCTGGGCGTAGCGTCGGGTTCGCGGGTCCGGGAAGTGGCTGATCCGAAGTGTCGATGAGCGGGTGCGAGTCGACCGCGCTGGATTGAAGAGCCGCCCCGCAGTGCCCTCCCGGATCCGCTCCATCCTGCTGTTGAGCGTCGGCGATGAGCTGGCGGTAGACGACGTCGGACAGGCGCCGTTTGAGGCAGCGCAGTGCTTCCATCGGTGTCTTGCCGGCGGCGAGCTTGCGGCGGTAGTAGGCGCGGCCTTTGGTGTCGTGGCGGATCTGCACGATCGCGGCGACGTGCAGGACGTGGTTCATCCGCCGATTCCCGGCCCGCGATAACCGGTGGCGGGCTTGCTCGCCTGAGGAGGCGTCCAGTGGCGCGGTGCCGGTCCAGGACGCGAACCGGTTGCGGTCGGCGAACCGGGCTACGTCGCCGACGTCGGCCAGCACGCGGGCCGCGCCTGCCGGTCCGATGCCGTAGATGTCCATCAGGTGCGACCCGCGGGCGGTGACCGCGGCCTTCAGCTCGGCCTTGATCTTCTTGAGCTTGGCGTCGACTGCGACCAGGTCGGCTATCTCTTCGGCGGCCATCCGGCGGCGGGTCTTGCCGGCGATGTCACGGGGTCGCACGGTGACGAGCATCGCCTTGGCCTGGGCGGCGGACAGGTCGCGTTTGCGCTATTGATTCAACCCCTGTCGGCGGCAGCGTGACTGACGCCGGAGGGGGAGCCGAGCCGCGTGGCGTGGACTCGACCCAACAATCGCGGGCGGGACGCAGGTGGAGGGACGTCAGGCAGGTATCGGTGGGATCGGCCCGGCCGTAGTGGTCCTGGAGGAGGTGGAGTCCGACGGTCCCAAGCGGCGCAGGCTCGATGACCTACGCGAAGACAACGCAAAGTTCGTACAAGCAGCGCTGACCTCCGCTAGCTAACAGGTGAGGCGCCGGCCTCGACTACCTCCCAGAACTAGCATTCGAGATCCGAGGGCCCTCGAGGGGTTGAGAATGGAACCACAACAACACGTGGCTTCAGCGGCTGACGCATCCAGCGTCGGCCCAGATATGGGCGCGCTGTTTCTGGAGCATCGCGAGGTCATGTACAGCGTCGCCTACTCGCTGCTGCGCACCGATCGGCACAACCGAGCCGAGGACGTGATCGGCGAGGTGATGATCTCCATCGTCAAGAACCCACCGCGCCAGGAGGTGCGCAGCTGGGAGGCGTTCTTGGTCCGAGCGGTCCAGAACAAGGTCCGGGACCTGTGGAAGTCGGCCGCGCACCGGCACGAGCGGCTCGTGATCGACGAGGCCAGCCCACTCGAGGACGAGCGGCACGGCGGCGACCAGGTTGACGACGATCCTGCTCCCGGTGTCGTTGAGATGATCGGGCGTCAGCAGAGAGTGCAGGCGGTGCAGGAGGCGATGGCCGAGCTGGAGGCGTGGGACCGCCAGGCGGCCTACGCGCTGTGGCAGTGCGCGGGGCTGGAGCGGTCCTCCCAGGAGGTCGCCAACGAGCTCGGGGTATCGAGCTCGCGGGTCAGGCAGCTCTCGGCGAAGGCGAGGAAGGAATTGATCAACATCTTGGGGGCGAAGGAGGTGGACCTATGAGCGAAGAGACCGACCGACTCGTGGAGCGACTGCTAGAGGAACCACCTGGCCCGTTGCGCGAGCAGATGCTCGCGCAGCTCGACGGAGACCAGCGTGAGCAGATCCGGGTGCTGCTCGATGCCGGCGATCTGGTGTGGGAGGCAGCTCATACCGCCCCTCCACTGGAGGAGGATCCCGTCGCGGCGATGCTGGGTGTGGTGCCGGACCCCAGCTTCCAGCTCGACGCCGCGGCGCTCATGCGCGCCTGCAAGGCAAGTCGCGTCAAGCCCACCGCGTTGGCGGCCCGGCTGAACGCCCGTGGGTGGAAGGTGGACACCACCGACGTCTTCCGGTGGCAAACACGTGCCGCGCCGGACGTTTCCCCGGCGCTGATCAAGGCGATCGCCGAAGAAGTGCGCGTCGACCCCGATCGTCTGGTTGCTAAGGCTCAGCGGCGGCCAAGCACGCTCAACACGGTCGCCGAGGATGCCGCAGCTACCCCGCGTTTCCGTGACCTCGTGCAACGGTTTGCGCGAGTCCAGAGGATGTCCCCCGGCATGGCGGCATCCCTCCTGCAGTCACGGATGCTGGCCACGGTTCATCGTGGAGACGAGCCCGACAAGGAGCAGATGCTGGCCTCGCTGGAGGCGCTCGTACGCGCACTGGAGGCGGACCAGGGCCGATGAAGACGCTCGAGGACTGCGTCGGAGCCGCGCTCGCGGTTCTCACACCGGAGGTACGCGTCGGTTTTGCCGCCGATCCGATCACGGTGCTCCGCGACGAACTTGGCCTGAAGGTCCAGCACGCCGAACACCTCACTGAGCAACGAGGCGATGGCGGGGTCTGCGACGGCGTCTCCTTCCTCCAGGACCGGGTGATCCTCTACGCGCCCACTCCCTACAGCCGCCGGGAGAACTTCACGCTGGCCCACGAATTGGGGCACTGGCTGGTCACCCAGACCCTGCCGATCTACGACTGGCTCTTCGAGCAGCCCGACCCCAACCAGGAACTCGAGACGGTCTGCGACCGCATCGCCCAACAGCTGCTGCTTGCTCAGTCCGACATCGACCAGGTCCTCCGGGGCGCGCCTGTGGAGGCCCGGCACGTCCTCGACCTCTACGAGCGCAGTAACGCAAGCATCCCCGCATGTGCCGTCGCCCTCGCCTCGCGACTGCCCGGACTCGGCGCTGTGGTGATCGTCGAAGGGGGCTCTGGACTCGATTCGGCGGTGGTGCGCTACGCGAGCGTCCGTCCGGACCCGGAACGGGGCTGGCCGAAGGTCTACCCGTGGCCAGGACAGCAAGTCCCTGCAGGTCACCCGCTCCGGCACATCAGCGATCGTCGCTCTATCCGGCGGCGCAGCTTCTGGGCGATGTCGTGGGGAGAGCGGGCCGACTTCTACCTCGACGCCGTCGAGATGCGCGGCCGCTGGGTCGCCGTTATGGCGGACACCGACCTGTGGGATGCGGAGAGGTTCCATCCCAACACGGTGCGCGAGTTCGATCAGCGGGCAGAACGCGAGATCCACTGCTGTGGACAGACCCAGAAGGTCCGCGGATACCCGTGCCCGACCTGCGACGAGGTGCACTGCCCCAAGTGCGGCAAGTGCCGCTGCGAGCGCCAGCAGGACGAGCTGGTCCTGTGCGCGGGCGGATGCTTCCTGAAGTTCCGCCCGAACCTGCTCGTCAACGGCCTGTGCGAAGAGTGCCGCTAACAGCTCGCGCCTCCGCCTCGACTACCTGCTGAGAGGACGCCGGGACCGCCCCGACGGCTCTCGGGCAGGAGACGACAGCACAGATGGCGAAGAACACCGGCAAGGGCCACCGCGTCGGCGCGGTCAAGGGTCGCAGTGAGTTCAAGGTCAACGGCACCTGGTTCAAGCGCGACACGAAGACCGGTCGGATCCTCAACGGCAGCCCGCGGCAGCACAAGGGCGTCCGCGACGAAAAGTAGGCCATCTCACCGGCACCACCGTGCCTCCGGCATCACCCGCGCACGAGCAATCAACCACGGGCAAGTCAGCAAGGAGACCAGTCATGACCAACGACAAGAAGCCGCCCCAAACCATCACCTTCACCGTCGACAACGTCGAGTTCACGGTGAGCGAGAAGCACCAGACCGCCGGCACCATCCTCGCCCTCGCGGGCCTGGACCCGGCGACGTACGACCTGGCCAAGTTGCACGGCGACGGCGAGGCGTTCAAGGACGACCAGCAGGTCATCGTCCAGGACGGCGACGCGTTCGCCACGGTGCGCACCTGCGCCCCGGTGGCCTGAGGAGGCAGTGATGGAGCACGGGATCGACGCCATGGTGAGGTGCCTGGAAGCGCTCGGCGCGGCGCCCGTGCTCCGTCACGGCCTGCTCACCTACACCGTCACCCCAACCTACGGTGCTCGCGCCGGCCAGCCGGTCGAGAGCGGCGTGGCCGAGTCCGAGGCGCAGCTGTGGCCGGCGACCCCGCCCCACTGGGTGCACCTCCCCGCAGACGTCACCATCCCGGCGTCGAACACAGGGGCCTCGCCCCACCCCGGCTGGGTCGGTCACTCCCGCGACATCAAGGGTTGGGCGCAGGAGATCAACCACGGCATGGCCTGGCTCTCCCACGTGCGCAGCGTGATCGCCGGAGCCACTGCATGACCCCGCGGCGCTTCTCGGTCGCGATGACCGAGGCATTCGACGAGACCCTGACGCGGCACCTGATCCGCTCCGACGGCCAGGAAGACCTCTGCCTGGCCATGTACGCACCTTCCACGGGTGCCGGGCGCGACACGGCGCTGCTCCGCGAGGCCTGCCTTCCGCGCGAGGGTGAGCGGGAGGTCCACGGCAACGCCACCGTCACCGGCCGGTACGTCCTGCGGGTCGCACGCCAAGCTCGCCTCCTCGGTCTGGGCATGGTGATCCTCCACTCCCACCCCGGGGGGAGCGGTTGGCAGGAGCTCAGCGACCTCGACGCCGACGCAGAGGCGTCCTATGCCCACCTGGTCGAGCAGGTCACCGGCCACCCGCTGGTCGGAATGACCCTCGCCGGCAAAGACCACGCGTGGTCGGCCCGCCGGTGGAGTGCCGCCGGAAGCGCCGTGGATCACGTCGACGCCGAGAGTGTTCGGGTCCTGGGCGCACGGCTCGAGGTCAGCTGGAACGACCGGTTGGTCCCGGTTCCAGCCCCGATGCCCAGCCAGCTGCGCACCGTCTCGGCGTGGGGCGAGCGCACTCAGGCCGATATGGCGCGTCTGCGTGTCCTGGTGGTCGGTGCCGGCAGCGTGGGCATGGACGTGGCCATCCGGCTGGCCGCGACCGGTATCGAGAAGGTCGCGGTGATGGACTTCGACGTCGTCAAGGAGGTGAACCGCGACCGCCTGGTCGCCGCGACTCGCCGTGACGCCCTGCTCAGGGTCCCTAAGATCGACGTCGCCGAGCGTGCGAGCCGCAGCGCGGCGACCGCCGCCGCCTTTGCATTCGGCCGCCACCAGCTCGACGTCACCAGCACCCGGGGCCAGAGCACGGCTCTGGACTATGACGTGATCTTCTCCTGCGTCGACCGGCCCTGGCCCAGGGCCGTCCTCAACCAGATCGCCTACACCGACCTGATCCCGGTCATCGACGGTGGGATCGGGATCGACACCTTCGAGACCGGGCAGATGCGCAACGCCACCGTGCGCACCCACATCGTCCGACCCGGCCGTCCCTGCCTGCAGTGCAACGGCCAGCTCGATCCCGCGCAGGTCGCCCGCGATCGACTTGGGCTGTTCGATGACCCGACCTACATCGAGAGGTCCGGCCAGCCCGTGCCCGGGAAGCAGAACGTGGCGATGCTGTCGGCCTCGGTCATGGCCTCGCAGCTGGCGTTGTTCGTCTCCCTCGTGGTGGCACCGTCGAAGTTCGGCGAGCCCGGCCCGCTGCGCTTCAGCCTCACCACCCACCGGCTCGAGCACGTCCAAGCCACCACCAGCCCCGCCTGCGTCTACGAGAACCTCGTTGCCCACGGGGACCAGCGGATGCCCTTGGCGCAGACCGTCGCCGACGCCCCCACCAACGGGTCGATGGCGGTCAGGGCGGTGGTCGGCCTGGTAGCGCGCTACGTCGTCGCGTTGGTCAGGTGGACGAGCCGCCGCCGCTAGAGCCCGACGACGGGGACGGCGAGCGCTCCGCGTCCTGCCGCCCGGGGCCCTCCGCCGCGACAACTTCCACGATGACCGGCGGGACGATCTGTGCGCAGATACGGCCGCAGATCGAAGCACCTACTTTGACGGCCACCCTGGATGGCACTCACTTCGTCAATGATCGCACCGGAACGTTGGTCAATCTTCGCTGCATCTCGACAGCCGTTGTCGAGATGCAGCGAACATTTCCAAATGCGCGCCTCTACTTTTCAGCACTGGATTGCTAGAGATTCCGCATGCCGCGGAACCCCGGGAGGCGGGACCGAGGGACCCATCTGGTCGCGGGCTGCTGTCGGAAAGAAGCCGGCGCCGCGGTAAAGCCGGTGGCGTCGTGGGCGCCGACCAACCAGCATCGACCGAGTGCCCGGACTCCATCACGACGAGCTTGCTGTCGACGTTCACTTGGTCCGCCGGTTGATCGACCGGTCGCTGCCCCAGTACGCCGACCTGAGACTCCAATCCCTTGCGTCGTCGGGTTCCTCGAACGCACTGTTCAGGCTGGGGGACTCCCTTCTCGTCAGGCTGCCGCGCCAGCCCGGCGGTTCGACCACCATCGAGAAGGAAGCTCGCTGGCTGCCCGTGGTCGCTCAGGGCGTGACGGTGGGAGTCCCTGAGATTGTTGCGGTCGGCGAACCTGGGTTCGGCTATCCAGAGAAGTGGGCCGTGACCACCTGGCTGAAGGGCCAGGTCCCGACGGTGCCCTGGGGTGTCGATGGCGGCAGTTCGCGCCGCGTCGCCCAGGACCTGGCGACGTTCCTGACCGAGTTGCGTGAGGTTGGGATCCCGGCGTCTGTGAACAACGAGCCTGCCCTGGTCTGGTACCGCGGCGGCCACTTGGCGGACATGGACAGCGAGTTCCGGCAGCGGGTCGTCGAGTGCCGACAGCTAGGCGATCTGGGTCTCGACCTCGACCGCGCACTCAAAGTCTGGGACGACGCCTTGGCTGCCGAGCAGGCCACCGATCCGCTCACGACCTGGTACCACGGTGACCTGCTCGCGGAGAACTTGCTGATTCGCTACGGCGAACTTGCCGCCGTGCTGGACTTCGGAGGGCTCGGGGTAGGCGATCCCTCGGTGGACCTCATCGTCGCCTGGGAGGTGCTCGACTCGCAGGGGCGGCAGATCTTCAGATCTGCGACAGGCGTGGACGACGCGGCCTGGGCGAAGGGCATGGGATGGGCGCTGCTGATCGGGGTGATCACCTTCCCCTACTACTGGCACACAATGCCGGCCCGCTGCGCCGCCCGGCGTTCGATGGTTGCCGCGGTGCTCGCAGAGGCCTGAGGCGAGAGTTGCGGCTGACGCCGCCCCTAGCTCGAACGCGCGAGCCGAGCGCCAGTCCAGTCTTCGTCGTTGCTCACGTCGCGTACGACATCAAGCCACTCAGGCACGAAGTCTGACGGCGACTCGCGGTCGTCGATTTCGGCGACGAGCGTCCCGTCCTCGTGCTCGTCGATCGCCACGAGTAATCCATCCCTGTGGATCAGGTGGCGCTTCTTGCGGAGTAGGCGAGCGGGCAACGCCAGAAGCGCGGTCCACTCCGCGTCGTTCAGATAGAAGTTCGTGCAGGCCACCTCGGCTGGGCCTTCAGTGAGGCGCACCTTGTGTCCGAGCTTGCGGATCACGGTCCCGTCGTTCTCGCGGACCTCGCGCAAGCGCAGCCGCGTGCCCGTGACGTACCGATCGAGGATCTCTCTGCTGCTGGTGACGCCTTCGGGGAGCGTCGCCAAGAGGTAGCGACGCTCCCTCTCGACAACCGCGTACTTCAGTGAAACGGACACGCAACGAGATTAGAGCCTCGAAGCATGGACCGAGCCGCCTCTATGGCTTGCGGGACAGCCCGTTACCGAGGGCCGGGGACCTCGAGGTGGGGCGCCACCAGGCCCACCAGCTTGTCGTGAGTGTCTGCGTCGGCAGCCGCGATCAGGCCTCGTCCACCCTCCAGTTGGCCGCCGCGTAGATCGGTGACGACGCATCCGGCAGCACGGCACAGTGCGATTCCGGCGGCGAAGTGGACGTTGCCGACGAAGTTGCCGTCGCTGAGGTACCCGGCACGACGGCCTGCCGCTACCCAGGCCAGGGCGAGGGTCGTCGACATGACGCGGGGCCCGAAAGTTGCGCGGAACGCTGGGTCGGCGATGAGCTGTGGGCCGAGGAACGGTCGGTCGAGCGGGCCGTCGCAGTTGATGTCGACCAGCCTCGACTCGGAGGTCGGTTGTAGCAGGGCGTCGCCGCCGCTCATCCTGACGGCCGCATGCTGTCCGTCTGTCCAGAACAGTTCTTCGCCGATCGGGTCAGCTGAGACCGCGATCAACGTCCGCGCATCGCGCAGGAGTGCGACGTTCACGGCGACCAGGGGTGTCTGCGCGGCGAAGTTGAGTGTGCCGCACAACGGGTCGACGAGCCACCGTCGCGATGTGGTCGAACTGCCGCTTCGGCCAGACTCCTCGGCCTCGACAGCGTCTTCGGGTCTGGCGGTGGTGATGACGTCGAGGATCGCGCGCTCTGCGTCGATGTCGGCGTTGGTGGCGAAGTCTGTGGCCGCCTTCGCGTGTCTGGTCAGCGGTGCGCCGTAGGCGCTGCGCACCACGGCGATCCCGGCCTCGGTGGCGGAGATGGCTACCTCGACGTCATTGGTCACGGGCTGACCATCGCGGGCACCTCGGAGGTGGAGCGCAGATTCGCCCCGAAGACCAGGGCGGGGCCGCCGTGGGCGTGGACCTCGCGTTCAAGAGCCAGTCCGATCTTGGTCGCCACCCGCTGTGAGGCCACGTTGGAGGGTCTGATGATTGCGACCAGGTACTCGACGCCAGCCTCCCTCGCAGCGTCTCGTACGGATGCAGCTGCTTCAGCGGCGTAGCCTTGGCGGCGAAGCGGAGCGCGGACGTGCCAGCCAGCCTCGACCAGCTGCTCACCCTCGACGTCCTACATCGTCAGCCCGCAGTCGCCCACGAACTCCCCGCCGTGGGTCTCGATCACCCAGAGCCCGAAGCCGTACCGCTCGTAGTTGCGTCGAGTCCACTCGATCCAACCCTCTGGGCCACGAGAGCCACCGATCTCCAGGGTCGCGATGGCCGGCAAATCCGCCTCGGTCATCTCGCGAAACCGGAGACGTACTGTGGGCTCGGGAAGCATGCTCGAACTGTAGTTGCGGCCCTGTCTTCGTCGCCTGAGGCGAGGCGGGGCGACGTGCTGAGACAATCGGCTATGCCGCTGACCAACCCCTGGCTCGCTGGGCCAGCGCCCGCTACCGAGCTCCCGCGTGAGGCTCTTGAGGAACGCATCCTCAACCTGTTGTCCACCCAGAACATGGCCGTCATCGCAACCGTCAACACCGACGGCTCCCCGGCGGCAACCCCAGTTCGCTACTACAGCCTCGGGCTCGAGATCTTCTACACAAGCTGGAACGACTCGGTGAAGTCACGGAACCTCCGAAGGGATCCGCGTGTCTCGGCAGGGATCTTCGCCCCCCTCGTCGGCCAGGCGAGCAGCCGCGGCGCCCAGCTTTTCGGGACGGCCCGCACGCTGGAGCGCGAGGATCCCGCCAGCGACGATTACTGGGAGGCGTTTCGATGGCAGTCCGACCACGCTGAGCGCGGCAGATCGGTCAGCGAGCCGCCCAGCGATCCGCTGACCGTGATCACACCTCACCGGATCTTGTA
This sequence comes from Nocardioides sp. QY071, assembly GCF_029961765.1. NCBI lineage: Bacteria > Bacillati > Actinomycetota > Actinomycetes > Propionibacteriales > Nocardioidaceae > Nocardioides > Nocardioides sp. QY071. Next base: position 34,075 of record NZ_CP124682.1, on the reverse strand, counting down.
CACCGAGCACTGGCTGCGGCGCACCGGCTACGCACCCCGCCAGACCTGGCGACCGGCCTCCCCCTGATTCACAGAGCGCCTCCGCTCGCGCTGGGCCGAGTGGTGTTGACCTTCCCCCAGCGGCAAGGCCCAGCCTCGACCTCACCGGTGACCGACACCGGGAGGATGGTGACCATGACCGCGACCGACGGGCTCATGACGATCGGCGACTTCGCCCGCGAGTCGGGCCTGACGCCCAAGGCCTTGAGGCTCTACGACGACCTGGGGTTGGTTCGCCCTGCCGACGTGGATGTCTCCTCCGGCTATCGCCGGTACGACCCCGCGCAGCTCGACCGCGCCCGGATGGTCGCACTACTGCGGCTGCTCGGCATGCCCTTGGCCCGGATCAAGAACGTCCTCGACCTCTCACCGGCGCAGGCCGCGCAGGAGGTAGAAGCGTACTGGGCCCAGGTCGAGGCCGACACGGGCGCACGCCGGGTCTTGGTCGCCACCCTCGTCCAGCAACTCAGGAACGAGGTACCTACCGTGACCACCACGACTCCGACCCTGCACGCCGAGTACGGCTCAAGCCACCGCCAGGGGAATCGCCAGACGCAGCAGGACGCACTGCTCGTCATGCCCGGGCTCCTCGCCGTAGCGGACGGCTTCGGGGACAGCGACGAGCTGGCCCGGGCCGCGCTCTCGGCATTCGCCAAGGCCGGCCTGGCCGGCGCGATCGCCGAGATCGCCCCCGAGGTCAGCGCGGCGCTGCCCAACCAACCGACATCCGGCACCACGCTCACCGCGGTCACGATCACCGGATCGACAGCACAGATCACGCACATCGGCGACGCCCGCGTGTGGCTCGTCCGTGACGGCGAGCTGCGCCAGCTGACCCACGACCACACGATCGTGGCCGCCCTGATCGAGACCGGACAGCTGACGAATGAGGAGGCGCGCGCCCACGCGCATCGCAACCTTCTCAACCGCGCACTCACCCCGGGTGTCGTCGCGGACGAGGCCACGCTCGATCTCCGTCCCGGCGACCGTCTCGTGCTGACCACCGACGGCGTCCACTCCCACGTCGATGACCTCGGCCCCCTCCTCACGCTGGATGCGAGTCCGCAAGACGTGGCCGATGCCGCTGCCGCCGCAGTCGCTGACGCCGGCGAACCAGACAACCACACGATTATCGTCGTCGATCTCAGCTGAGCATGCTCGCGCCGCGAACATTGGCGGGCCCAACGCCAGCAGGACGTCAACGCCAATGTTCGCGGTGTGCGGGACGCCAATCTCCGCTGCATCTCGACAACTGTCGAGATGCAGCGAACATTTCCAAACGGACCAGATGGTTCTTTCAACACTGATCAGCTAGACATTCGGCGTCTGGTCAAGGACCGCACGAGGCGAGCCGGGGATAGATCCGGGCGGGGCCATCGCCAACGACGTCCGGCGCTGGGCCAGGTTGAGTTGAGTCCCCGATAGTGGTGTAGCGCGGTCGCCGAGATCGTCACTGGCATGTCGCTGGAGGCGTAGACGCGGCCACCGCGTGATCCTTCGAGTTCACCTCCTACAGCTCACTCGAATGGAGTCATCACGATGACCGCTGCTCACATTGTCGACCCTGCACGCCTACTTGGCGAAGCCCTCGCCGAAGCGTCCCCGGATCTGATGCGCTCGCTGCTGCAGACGATGATCAATGCCCTGCTCTCCGCGGACGCCGACGCTGTGGTCGGCGCCGAGTACGGCCGCCCCACCCCGGGCCGGGTCACGCAGCGCAACGGCTACCGCCACCGCGACCTCGACACCCGCGTCGGCACCATCGACGTGGCGATCCCCAAGCTCCGCAAGGGCACCTACTTCCCCGAGTGGCTGCTCGAGCGCCGCAAGCGCAGAGACCGCGCTGATCACCGTGGTCGCGGACTGCTACCTCGCTGGTGTCTCGACGCGGCGGATGGACAAGCTCGTGAAGACCCTCGGCATCGACTCGCTGTCGAAGTCACAGGTCTCGCGGATGGCCGCTGAGCTCGACGAGCACGTCGAGCAGTTCCGCCACCGCCCACTGGACACCGCGGGCCCGTTCACCTTCGTCGCAGCCGACGCATTGACGATGAAGGTCCGCGAAGGCGGACGGGTGATCAACGCCGTGGTCCTGCTCGCGACCGGTGTCAACAGCGACGGGCACCGCGAGGTCCTCGGCATGCGGGTGGCCACCGCCGAGACAGGAGCGGCGTGGAACGAGTTCTTTGCCGACCTCACCGCGCGCGGCCTGTCCGGGGTGCGGCTGGTCACCAGCGACGCCCACGCCGGCCTAGTCGAGGCCGTCGCTGCCAACCTGCCCGGAGCGGCGTGGCAACGCTGCCGCACCCACTACGCCGCGAACCTCATGAGCGTGACGCCGAAGTCGATGTGGCCGGCTGTGAAGGCGATGCTGCACTCGGTCTACGACCAGCCCGACGCGCCCGCGGTCCACGCCCAGTTCGACCGGCTCTTGGACTACGTCGACGGCAAGCTGTCCGAGGTCCACGACCACCTCGACGGTGCCCGCGCCGACATCCTCGCGTTCACCGCCTTCCCCAAGGACGTGTGGAGCCAGATCTGGTCCAACAACCCAGCCGAACGCCTCAACCGCGAGATCCGTCGCCGCACCGACGCCGTCGGGATCTTCCCCAACCGTGAAGCCATCGTGCGCCTGGTCGGAGCCGTACTGGCCGAGCAGACCGACGAATGGGCCGAAGGCCGCCGCTACCTCGGACTCGAAGTCCTCGCCCGATGCCGCATCAACGCCGTCCCCACCACCGACACCGAGATCGGAGCCGACGACCTACCCGCCCTGACCGCCTGACCCGAAGAAGAAGGAACGCGAAGCGCTACACCACTCCAGGGGACTTGACCGTACGCTTTCCGAAGTGAGGAAGGTGTGTAGTGGACCGTCGAAACATGGTCTGGCCCATGAGCGGCACAGGCGACCACCTGGCCGAGACGCTACGGTCGGCCGCGAACGCCACCCACTCGGTGTCCGGGGGCGCAACCGACGTCGTCGACGGCTATCTGCGCTGGGCGGCCGACCAGATCCGCATGCTTCAGGGAATGCTCTCCCCCAGCGATCTGGACCGGTTGATCACCACCCCGCGCTACTGGGCGACGCAGGCGGACAGGACCTCTGTCCTCACCACCGTCAACGTGATCACCGACGAGCTCCAGCATCGCCGGCGGGTACTCGAGGCGACTGCGGATGCCGTCGCGCAGCAAGCCGAGGCGTGGTCGCCAAACGACGGTCAGTTCACCACAAGGCCCGATCCTTGGAGCCCTTGCCCTCCCGCACGATGATCGTGCCGTGATCGAAATCCAGATCCTTGACCCGCAGTTGCAAACCCTCACTGATCCGCATGCCCGTTCCATACAGAAGCTGGGCGAACAAACGATGCTCGCCTTCCAGAAAACCGAGGATGCGAACCACTTCATCCGGGGTCAGCACCACCGGCAAGCGCCGCGACGGCCGAGGTCTTCCGATCTCCTGAAGCCAGGGCAGATCCGTGCACAGCACCTTGCCGTAGAAGAACAGCAAGGCCGCCAATGCCTGACGATGCGTGGAGACCGAAACCTTGCGCTCGTTCGCCAGCCAGGACAGAAATGCCTCGACTTCGCTGCTGCCCAAGGTTGCCGGGTGACGCACACCGTGGAAACGGATGAAGGCACGAACCCAGTGGACATAAGCCTGTTCGGTTCGTAAACTGTAATGCAAGTAGCGTATGCGCTCACGCAACTGGTCCAGAACCTTGACCGAACGCAGCGGTGGTAACGGCGCAGTGGCGGTTTTCATGGCTTGTTATGACTGTTTTTTTGTACAGTCTATGCCTCGGGCATCCAAGCAGCAAGCGCGTTACGCCGTGGGTCGATGTTTGATGTTATGGAGCAGCAACGATGTTACGCAGCAGGGCAGTCGCCCTAAAACAAAGTTAGACATCATGAGGGAAGCGGTGACCATCGAAATTTCGAACCAACTATCAGAGGTGCTAAGCGTCATTGAGCGCCATCTGGAATCAACGTTGCTGGCCGTGCATTTGTACGGCTCCGCAGTGGATGGCGGCCTGAAGCCATACAGCGATATTGATTTGTTGGTTACTGTGGCCGTAAAGCTTGATGAAACGACGCGGCGAGCATTGCTCAATGATCTTATGGAGGCTTCGGCTTTCCCTGGCGAGAGCGAGACGCTCCGCGCTATAGAAGTCACCCTTGTCGTGCATGACGACATCATCCCGTGGCGTTATCCGGCTAAGCGCGAGCTGCAATTTGGAGAATGGCAGCGCAATGACATTCTTGCGGGTATCTTCGAGCCAGCCATGATCGACATTGATCTAGCTATCCTGCTTACAAAAGCAAGAGAACATAGCGTTGCCTTGGTAGGTCCGGCAGCGGAGGAATTCTTTGACCCGGTTCCTGAACAGGATCTATTCGAGGCGCTGAGGGAAACCTTGAAGCTATGGAACTCGCAGCCCGACTGGGCCGGCGATGAGCGAAATGTAGTGCTTACGTTGTCCCGCATTTGGTACAGCGCAATAACCGGCAAAATCGCGCCGAAGGATGTCGCTGCCGACTGGGCAATAAAACGCCTACCTGCCCAGTATCAGCCCGTCTTACTTGAAGCTAAGCAAGCTTATCTGGGACAAAAAGAAGATCACTTGGCCTCACGCGCAGATCACTTGGAAGAATTTATTCGCTTTGTGAAAGGCGAGATCATCAAGTCAGTTGGTAAATGATGTCTAACAATTCGTTCAAGCCGACCGCGCTACGCGCGGCGGCTTAACTCCGGCGTTAGATGCACTAAGCACATAATTGCTCACAGCCAAACTATCAGGTCAAGTCTGCTTTTATTATTTTTAAGCGTGCATAATAAGCCCTACACAAATTGGGAGATATATCATGAAAGGCTGGCTTTTTCTTGTTATCGCAATAGTTGGCGAAGTAATCGCAACATCCGCATTAAAATCTAGCGAGGGCTTTACTAAGCTTGCCCCTTCCGCCGTTGTCATAATCGGTTATGGCATCGCATTTTATTTTCTTTCTCTGGTTCTGAAATCCATCCCTGTCGGTGTTGCTTATGCAGTCTGGTCGGGACTCGGCGTCGTCATAATTACAGCCATTGCCTGGTTGCTTCATGGGCAAAAGCTTGATGCGTGGGGCTTTGTAGGTATGGGGCTCATAATTGCTGCCTTTTTGCTCGCCCGATCCCCATCGTGGAAGTCGCTGCGGAGGCCGACGCCATGGTGACGGTGTTCGGCATTCTGAATCTCACCGAGGACTCCTTCTTCGATGAGAGCCGGCGGCTAGACCCCGCCGGCGCTGTCACCGCGGCGATCGAAATGCTGCGAGTCGGATCAGACGTCGTGGATGTCGGACCGGCCGCCAGCCATCCGGACGCGAGGCCTGTATCGCCGGCCGATGAGATCAGACGTATTGCGCCGCTCTTAGACGCCCTGTCCGATCAGATGCACCGTGTTTCAATCGACAGCTTCCAACCGGAAACCCAGCGCTATGCGCTCAAGCGCGGCGTGGGCTACCTGAACGATATCCAAGGATTTCCTGACCCTGCGCTCTATCCCGATATTGCTGAGGCGGACTGCAGGCTGGTGGTTATGCACTCAGCGCAGCGGGATGGCATCGCCACCCGCACCGGTCACCTTCGACCCGAAGACGCGCTCGACGAGATTGTGCGGTTCTTCGAGGCGCGGGTTTCCGCCTTGCGACGGAGCGGGGTCGCTGCCGACCGGCTCATCCTCGATCCGGGGATGGGATTTTTCTTGAGCCCCGCACCGGAAACATCGCTGCACGTGCTGTCGAACCTTCAAAAGCTGAAGTCGGCGTTGGGGCTTCCGCTATTGGTCTCGGTGTCGCGGAAATCCTTCTTGGGCGCCACCGTTGGCCTTCCTGTAAAGGATCTGGGTCCAGCGAGCCTTGCGGCGGAACTTCACGCGATCGGCAATGGCGCTGACTACGTCCGCACCCACGCGCCTGGAGATCTGCGAAGCGCAATCACCTTCTCGGAAACCCTCGCGAAATTTCGCAGTCGCGACGCCAGAGACCGAGGGTTAGATCATGCCTAGCATTCACCTTCCGGCCGCCCGCTAGCGGACCCTGGTCAGGTTCCGCGAAGGTGGGCGCAGACATGCTGGGCTCGTCAGGATCAAACTGCACTATGAGGCGGCGGTTCATACCGCGCCAGGGGAGCGAATGGACAGCGAGGAGCCTCCGAACGTTCGGGTCGCCTGCTCGGGTGATATCGACGAGGTTGTGCGGCTGATGCACGACGCTGCGGCGTGGATGTCCGCCAAGGGAACGCCCGCCTGGGACGTCGCGCGGATCGACCGGACATTCGCGGAGACCTTCGTCCTGAGATCCGAGCTCCTAGTCGCGAGTTGCAGCGACGGCATCGACGGCTGTTGCACCTTGTCGGCCGAGGATCCCGAGTTCTGGCCCGACGCCCTCAAGGGGGAGGCCGCATATCTGCACAAGCTCGCGGTGCGACGGACACATGCGGGCCGGGGTGTCAGCTCCGCGCTGATCGAGGCTTGCCGCCATGCCGCGCGAACGCAGGGGTGCGCCAAGCTGCGGCTCGACTGCCACCCGAACCTGCGTGGCCTATACGAGCGGCTCGGATTCACCCACGTCGACACTTTCAATCCCGGCTGGGATCCAACCTTCATCGCAGAACGCCTAGATGTGATGTCCAGGGACGTTGTTGAGTCGGTCGAAGGGTACGCCGCCAATCGCAGAGTGGTGTCGGTGGTGGTTGTAGAAGTGGAGCCAGCCGGGCAGCGCCAGGCGTCGTTCGGCCTCTGAACCGTAAAACCTGGCATAGGCCCAGCCGTCCCCGAGCGTGCGGTGGAATCGCTCGATCTTCCCGTTCGTCTGCGGCCGGTAGGGGCGTGTCCGCTTGTGTCGGATGCCGAGCCGAGCGCAGAAGTCCCTCCATGCGTGGGATCTGTATGCCGACCCGTTGTCGGATAGGACTCGCTCGACGGTCACGCCTCGTTCGGCGAACCAGGCCACGGCGCGTTCGAGAACTCCCACCGCTGTGCTCGCCTGCTCATCCGACCAGATTTCTGCGTATGCGACGCGGGAGTGGTCGTCGATGACTGTGTGAACGAACGCCGTCCCGGTGCGCGGCTTGTGATCTTTTCCTCGTGGTAATCCCGGAGTCGCGAGCTTGTTCCGTGCGCCTTGCTGCCGACCTACGTAACGATGTCCACCGCCGTCGGGGATGTTGCCGAACTTCGTGACATCGACATGAATCAACGATCCCGGATGAGGATGCTCATATCGCCGCAATGGCTCGCCAGTGACACGATCGATATGCGAGAGGCGGTTCACGCGGCAACGGACGAGGACCGCGTGAACAGTCGACGTCGAGAGACCAAGTCGCGCAGCGATCTGGGCTGGCCCCAGTCGAAGCCGCCAGCGCAGGTTGATGATCTTCTTCTTGACATGCTCGGGCGTCCTGCCTGGGATCCGGTGCGGCTTGCTGGAGCGATCCTGCATCCCAAACTCACCCTCTTCCCGGTAGCGGCCTGCCCATTTCCGGGCAGTGATCGGGGAGACCATGAACATCTTTGCGGCGATCGTGGCCGGATAGCCGTCTTCGACAATCAGCCGGGCTAACCGGAGACGGGCACGAGGAGTGAGAAGAGCGTTCGGATGGGTCATCAATTGGCCTCCGCCGCGGTCTTCGTAAGCGCGCGTCTGGTGAGAAGCATGATGACGAGAGCGATCGCTGTCAGCACCGAAGCGACCCAAACCGGCGCGAGCAGCCCCAGCCCGGTCGCGAGCCCGAGCGCACCAAGCACGGGCCCCGCTGCAGCTCCGATATTCAATGCTGCGGTTGCGTACGAACCGCCCATCGTTGGCGCACCCGATGCTGCATACAGCACACGCGTGATCAGAGTACTGCCGACGCCGAACGACAGGAATCCCTGAACGAGGACGAGGACGATAAGCGCGACGGGATGAGATGCGACCACTGCCAACACGATCCAGCCTGTCAGCAATAGCGGTCCGCCGACTGCGAGCACGAGGCCAGGTCGTTGATCTGATAGTCGTCCTGCGATCGTGACGCCAAGGAACGATCCGATGCCGAACATCACCAGCGCGACGGACACCCACGCTTCGGCCAAGCCCGCGGTCTCGGTCACGATGGGTGCCAGGAAGGTGAATGCCGCAAAGGTCCCTCCGTTGATCAGCGCTCCGAGTACCATGGCCAGGATGAGCCGCGGCGTCGCCAACTGGCTGAGCTCGACACGGAGCCTTGGTGAGGTCGCGCTAGTCTCGCTCCGACCAACATTGTTCGTGACGCCACGAATGACTCCAACGGCCGCGGGAATACAGAGGATGGCGATCGCCCAGAACGTCGTTCGCCAGCCCAGCGCTGTGCCGAGCAGTGCCCCGGCGGGGACGCCCACGACGGTTGCGATCGTCGTGCCGGAGAGCAGGATCGACAGTGCACGCCCCTTCTGGTTCGCTGGCACGAGGGTAGTGGCCGTGCTCAGTGCTACGGCGAGGAATCCTGCGTTTGCGAGAGCGCTGAGCACCCGGGTGATGAGCAGGAGAGAGAACACTGGTGTCATCGCTCCGATGACGTGGCTTCCCGCGAACACGAGAAGGCAAACGATCAATGTGAGCCGCGGTGGCCAACGGCGAGCGAATGCCGCCATCACTGGCGCGCCGACGACCATACCGACTGCGAATGCGGAGGTCAGCAGGCCCGCAGTGCCGACCGAGACGTCAAGTTCGGTCGCGATCGCGGGGAGCAATCCCGCGAGCATGAATTCTGAAGTGCCCATGACGAAGACCGCCAGGGCAAGCATGTAGAGGGCAAAAGGCATCGAGTACTCCGAGGTGTGAGATCAAGAAATGGTTCTTCTTGTCACCACGGCCAGCGCCCCGGGTACGCCAGACATACGCCCACACAGATCGTGGGCGTCGTAACTAGTGGTTCAAGGGGCTGGCGGTGTGACCGACAACCCCTGACCTGTCTGATTCGGGACTCGACATGCCCTAAACTCTAACATGCCTTCAATGGCGAGCGGTCTGGACAGATACTTCTTGAATCGGCACGGTGTCATTACGGGCGGGGGCCAGAACAACGTCCCTAGACATCACACCTAGAACTCGAAATCTAACGTCCGTTCGGGGACTGTCAGATTTCCGGTGTAACTGGCCACTGGCATTCCTAGTTGTCCGAGGGGTTGATGCGTCCCTCGAAGGTGATGGCGAAGGCGTTGAGCGCTGCCTTCCATCGGATGACCCATCGTGCCCGACCGGTGCCGGTGGGGTCGAGTGAGCGGGTCACCAGGTACAGGCACTTCAACGCCGCCTGGTCGTTGGGGAAGTGCCCCCTGGCTCGGACCGCTCGCCGGTAGCGGGCGTTGAGGGACTCGATCGCATTCGTCGTGCAGATGATCTTGCGGATCTCCACGTCGTAGTCCAGGAACGGGATGAACTCGCCCCACGCGTTACGCCACAGCTTCACCGCGGCCGGGCATATCGCGCCCCACCGCTCCTCGAAGTCGTCCAATCTCGCTGCCGCTTGCTCGGCGTTGACCGCGGTGTAGATCGGCCGCAGGTCCTTTGCCATCTTCTCCCAGTGCTGCCGAGCGGCATAGCGGAAGGTGTTGCGGATGAGGTGGATGATGCAGGTCTGGACCTGGGTCAGTTCCCAGGTCGCGGCGATCGCATCGGGCAGACCCTTCAGGCCGTCGCACACCGCGATGCACACGTCTTCGACGCCGCGGTTCTTGATCTCGGTCAGGACCTGGAGCCAGAACTTCGCGCCCTCGCCGCCGTCGCCGGCCCAGATGCCGAGGATGTCGCGTTCCCCGCTGGTGGTGACTCCGATGACGACGTAGAAGGGCTTGTTGGTGACCTGTCCGTCGCGGACCTTGACCACCAGGGCATCGATGAAGATCACCGGGTAGACCCGGTCCAGCGGACGGGTCTGCCACTCGGCCATCTCCCCGATGACCTTGTCGGTGATACGGCTGATGGTGTCCTTCGAGACTTGCGCGTCGTAAACGTCGGCGAAGTGCGCCGCGACCTCCCCGGTCGTCAGACCACGCGCGGTCAGCGACAGCACGATCTGGTCCACCCCATCCAGACGCCGTTGCCGCTTCTTCACGATCCGCGGTTCGAAGGTGCCCTCGCGGTCACGGGGGACGTCGAGCTCGACCGGTCCGATGTCGGTGAGCACAGTCTTGGACCTCGTGCCGTTGCGGGAGTTCTGCCCGTTACGGCCCACCGGGTCGTGCTTGTCGTAGCCGAGGTGGTCAGCCATCTCCTCTTCCAGCGCGGTCTCGAGGACCTGCTTGGTCAGGCCGGACAGCAACCCACCTGGCCCCATCAGGTCTACGCCCTCGGCCTTGGCCTGGTCGACCAGCCGTTGCGCGATCTGCTGCTTCTCATCCTCATCGAGCACCACAGGCTCGAGGGTCTCGCTCACGGTCCCTGCTCTCTGCCAACCTCAAGGCCGGCGTGTCGAGCCAGAACCAGTTACACCGTTGATCTGACAGACCCCCCATCGGGCCGGCTATCGCCCGAGCCGTCCGGCCGCGATCCCGCCGGAGAAACGAGAAAGCGGTCCCCGTCCTTACTCGAGGACGGGGACCTGTTTCTGACGCGGAGCTAGGGGGTGACGCCGACGCCGCGTGGGCTCATGTAGGTCGCGACCGGAACGATGCTCAGGTGCCAGGTGGTGCCCCACTCAGCGAAGGTCGAGAAGCCGCCCGGCCCCTGCTTCTCCGCGGCCACGATCGCCTCCCCGTCGCGGGCCATACGTGCGATCCACTCGGCCGGGTGGTCGTCGCCGAGCTCGCCATCACGACCACCGGCGGCTCGGCGACGAACTCACACCCTCGGGAGCCTCGGTGAGGCGACCCCAGACGTTCTCCATGCCCTTGCCCGTCACTGGGTCAGCACCTGTGCCTCGCCGATGCGGATCGGCAGCGGGTCGGTGGTCAGGTCGAACTCGATGGTTCCGGACTGGCCGCCACCGGTCCACTCGACAACCCAGTGGCTCGTGGCAGTGACCTGGTAGGCGCCGTCGGGCTGGCCCGTCGACATCTTCGCGTAGCGGTGCCCGCAGGTCGGCGAGTCCTGCTTGCCGTAGTGATCGGCGTACGGGGTGCCCTTTCCGGTGCAGTTCACCTTCGTCCCGTCCCCCATGTCCCACACGATGCTGGAGACGCTGGCGGTGGCACTGACCGACACCGACCCCTCGCTGGCCGATGCAGTGATCGGGCCGAACGTGTCGTCGGTGGGGCTGTCGACCCACATCCACACCGGCAGCCCCACGAGGCCGACCCGGTTTGGGCCAGACTCGGGGACAATACCGATCTTGATGGGGTCCAGGTCCATCGAGGCAATCGCTCGCTGGGCGAGCACTACCGGGTCGATGCCGACTTCACCGGTCTGCACCCAGGTGTACTCCCAGGACGACCCGGGCGGTGGGAAGTAGCAGACGTGCCAGGCGCCGTCTTCCTTCGTCTGGCCATCCGGCGGAACAAGATCCTCGCCCAGCTCCTCAGCAGACGGTCCGATCCAGCACTCGTGCAGGCTACTCCACACCGACCCTCCGGGGCCGGTGCACGGAATCTCGCGGCCGTTGTAATTGCAAGTCGACGAGCCACCCATGTTGCCACTGCCGTTGTCACCGCCATTGCCGCCGCCGTCCTCGTCTTCACAGACGACCTCACCGGTCTCCTCGTCGACGTCGCAACCATCAGCGTTTGCTGCGGGCGCCACGGCAACTGCGACTACGAGCGACGCCCCAAGCATTGCCAGAAGAGCGAGAAATCGTCTCAGCATGACTCGTCCCACAGGAGATCTGACTCGGACACCTTCCACGTGCCCTTGTCCTTGATGAGGGTGTACTTGACCGGCACAGGGTTGCGAAGAGGGTTGCCGTCCGGAGCGGTGTAGTCAGGCTTCCGCACGTTGCCCTTCACCTTCACCGTCACGCCAGAGCGGTCCTCGCAGTCGGTGATCTCGATCGAGTTGCCCCGGTTTCGGGGCTCACCGAGCGTGTGGACGAAGCTGCCGGTCTTGGTGACATCTGCCTTCTTCATGCCGACCACGGTTTCCTGCAGTTCGAGGAACTCGTCGCCCGTCGCGACCGGGTTGAGGGTCTTGAAGTCGATCGTCCGCTTACGGTGCGCCAGGTCCCTCACCTCCAGGTATCGCGTCAGCTGCGCGGCCGCCTTCTCCTCATCTGTCTTCGGAGTCGGCGAGCTGGTGGGCGTCGTCGGTGATGGGGACTGGCTCGGGGTCTCCTGGCCCTCAGGGTCAGTGTCGTCGCCGCCGCAGCCGGTGAGAGCCAGGGCGAGGGCGAGGGCCACTCCCCCGAGTGCGGAGTGGTGCTTCCTCATGCGGTGTCTCCTCCTGTGGTGGGCGGGGCCATGACGGATCGCTGGTTGACGTCGTTGGCGATGTGCTCGAGGTGTTCTTCGGCGGCGTCGACGAGCTCGGCGAGCGAGCCGTTGTCGGCCGGGTCGAACCCGAACTTCTTGTCGGCGTTGTAGAGGGTTCGGATGGTGTCGCGCACGAACACGGCCCGGGCAATACGGCGGGCGTCGAGGTCAGCGTGGTCGGCGCCGGCCGCGGCGTAGCGGCCGGTGAGCTCTTGGTCGAACGTTGCCATGTGCTGGTGCTCCCTTCCCCGAGTCAGCTCGCGAGCCAGCCGTGCGTACGGATGATTGTCTTCGTGCGCTCCGACAGCTCCATGGGCGCGTCGCCGTCGTCGGACCGGTTGCAGATCTCCTCGCGCAGGATCCGGTCGGCCTCGAGCTGGTCGCCCTCGGCCTTCATGACGTGGGCCAGGCACAGGCGGGTGCTCTCACCGTCGGGGTCGGCCCGGTTGGCGACGTACGCCGCGGAGCGGGCCTTGACCAGGTCGCCGGCGGCGAGGGCCTCGGTGACGACGATGAGGGCGACGTCGGCGATCCAGCCGCCCGCCATGAGGTCGACGCGGTCGGGTTCGTTGGCCAGCCAGGCCCACCCTTCCTCGCGCAGCTGGCTGAACGGCTGAGCCTCGCCGACCAGCTCGAGCGCGGTGCACAGGTCCGCGACACCTTCGGCGCCGCCGCGGGCCTGGCCGCGCTTGCGGAGCCGGAGGAACAGGTCGAGGTCGACGAGCAGGCCGTCGTCGACCTGGTAGACGTTGACCCCGGTGACCTTGGCCGCCGGTGCCTTGTCCGCGTAGGGCAGGTGGTCCTCGCCGGTGCGGGGGTTGGTGCCGAGCCAGTCGCGCACGATGTTGGTGTAGTCGCGCACCTTGCCGTCGGAGATCGAGAACGCCTCGCGGATCTGCTCGCGGGTGGCGCCGTGCTTGCGGTGCAGGGCGAGGAAGGCCAGCAGCTCGGTGAAGTACGGCTTGCGCTTGGCCAGCGCCTTGCCGTGGGTGCGCGCGGTGACCGGGCCGAGCAGGGTGAGCCGCGGACGGTCGCAGTCGGTAGAGAACCAGTCCGCAATGTCCTGGTCGAGGGTGGGGTCCTTCTCCTCGACCTCGGCGCGGACGTGGGCGGGGACCTTGGGGGCCAGGGCCTCGAGGTCCTCCTGCACGATGGCGCTCTCGCGGATGTACTCCTCGTCCTCCCCCTCGAGCAGGGAGGACATCGGCTCGTCGACGGCGTCCTCGGGGGTGTTGCGCGGCAGGGTGTACTCGCGGCGCAGGGCTCCGGAGGAGTCGGTGTAGGCCTCCCAGCCGTCGGTGGCGGTCTCGTCCACCGGGGTGTCGACGTACTCCGGGGTCTCGCTCTGGGCATAGACCAGGGCGCAGCCGCGGGCCTCGTCGCTGGTGAGCCCGACCGCGATCAGGTTGAGGCCGGCGTGCTCGAGGACGACGCGGCCGGTGTTGGTCATGTGCAGCACTGCACCGGGAGTGTTGGGCCGCTCGCCGGCGACCACGATGGAGGTCGCGGACTGACCGACGTGGTCGTTGACCAGTTGGAGCAGCTGCTCGAGGTCGGCGGGGTCCCCGGCCGCGGCGTCCAGCAGCAGCATCCGTGCGGGCCAGGTGTCGTCGTCGACGCTGCCGGTGCGGGCCGTGGACACGTCGGTGTCGTGTCGCTTCGCACGGTCGACTGTGGTCACCGCCGCGGCGAGGATCTCCGCGGTTGCGGGCGTCCCGGCCGCGCCGGTCGGGTAGTAGGTGATCCGCTCGTCCATGACGACGGTCTCTTCGGCCACGCCGATGCAGTCGACCTGGACGCGACGCGACCACGGGTTGACGGCCAGCTGGGCGGCGAGGTGGCGGGCGAAGTCGCGGCCGTAGGTGGGGTCGCCGCTGATGGTCAGCGTGGAGAGCTCCTCGCAGTTCAGCAGCCAGGTCTCGCCGGTGTCGCTCATGCCGATGGTGGCCAGCAGCGGGTAGGGCGGTTCGACGTTGCCGGTGTCGGGGCCGATGTCCTCGAACGCGGTGTCGGTGGTGACGTGCCAGTGGGTCTGGTCGGGGCTGCCCACCCAGGGAGCGGGTACGGCGGCCGGAGCGCTGAGGTGCAGCGTCAGCTTGCCGTGCGCGAGCTCCACCGCGGCGAGCGGCGGCATCGTGGTGCCCTGGGCTCCGACCGCGGCCGCGAGACGGCGCAGGGCCTCGTCGGCGAACTCCACGGTGGCGGCCGCGGCTGTGCCGGTCGCGTTCAGGGTCATCTCCACCGGCGCGAGCTCGGGCGGCGGGGCGGCGATAGCGCGTCCGGGCGGCCGGTTCCGGAAGGCGGAGCGCCGGCGCGACCGCAGGGCCATGAGGAGGGCTCCGGAGAGCAGGACGCCCCCGCCGGTGAGACCGGCGAGGACCCAGGGTGCCTCGAGGATCGAGTCGTCGGTGTCGTCGACCTGGTCGACGTCGGCGGCCGGCGCCGCCGGCTCCTCGGCCTGCGGGACCTCGGGTGCGGCGGTCTCCGGCGCCGGGGTCTGTTCGGCGGCCGGCGGGGTTTCCTCGGCCGGCGGGTCGACCGGCGGCTGCTCGTCCTTGGGCTCCGCGGGGGTCTGCGGCTTGTCCTCGCGCGGCTGCGGCGGGTGCTGTCGGTCGTCGGCCGGCGTCTCGGCGCCGGGGATGTTGAGCTTCCAGCCCACGTCGATCACGTCGGGGTCGGTCAGGTGGACTCCGCCGGGCTGGGTGATGGACGTGGAGGCCTTGTAGATCTCCGGCCACCGGTCGGCGTCTCCGAGCTTGTCGTGCGCGATGTCGCTGAGGGTGTCGTTTGGCTGCACGGTGTAGCCGTGAGCCGGTGCTGCGTCGGCGGGCGCCGGCAGCTTGAGCACCCATCCGGGCTCGAGGAAGCTGGGCTGGTTGCCGAGCAGGTCGCGGTTGAGCTCGGCGATCTCCTTGTAGCGGGCTCCGTCGCCGAAGTGGTCCTCGGCGATCGACCAGAGGCTCTCCCCCGGCTTCACGGCGTGGTCGACGGTCTTGGGGCCCTGGCGCTCTTGCGTCGTCTCGGCCTTGACGTCCTGGCGGGCGGGTGCCTGCTGCGCACCAGCGTGGTCGGCGTCGGCGGTGACGTGCCCCACCGTCGCCGGGGCCGCGGCCGCCGAGCTGATCGTGGTTGCCTGCGCGGCGATGGGGGCGGCGATGAACAGCAGGGCGGCCAGGCCCGATCAGGTTGCGGGCGCCGGCCTGTGGGAGACGGAGGCCCGGCAGCTGGGGTGCCTGGACCTTGCGGAGCGCTGCGATGGCCTCCACGACGAGGCTGAGAGCCATGAAGGCCCACGCGACCCAGCCGATCACCTTGAACAGGCCGAGGACGAGTGTGCCGTCGTCGGGCGCCAGGAGCGCGTTCTTGACGCTGTCCAGGGTGGGCATCTGCTCGGGGATCGGGCTGGCGCCGATCGCGAGGAAGAGGGCGGGCAGGCCGAGGACGATGCCCAGCACGGCGAGCGAGGCGGCGAGGCCGGTGAGTCGCTGGCCGATGGTGGGGTGGGGCGTGGTCATCGTTCGATGCCTCCTTCGGCGCGGATGAGCCGCGCGGACGCCTCCCCGGTGACCTGCATGGAGTCCAGGCCGATGATCCCGAGGAACTTGCTGGTGTAGGTGTCGGTGGTGGTGACGATCAGGGTGTCGCCGTTGACGACGCGCGCGGTCCCTTCCACGCCGGCGGCGTGGAGGTAGTCCTGGGCGGCGGCCTTGGCGGCGTTGATGTCGACCCGGAGGTCCTCGCCGCGCACTGCCGTGGAGCCCTGGACCTCCTGGGCGCCGGTGCGGGCGGCCTGGGCTGCGGCGCTGCGGGCCTGCTGCTGGGTGTGGACCTTGCCGCCGAGGTCGACGGCCATCCCGACGAGGATGATCATCGCGAAGGACGCGGTGGCGAACCAGACGCTGATGGAGCCGCGCTCATCGCGCGCACGTCGCGTTCCGAGGCGGCGCAGGTGGCTGATCATCGGCGCTCCCGGTAGGCGTCGACGGGGCTGCTGGCGGTCGCGGTGATCGTCCTGGTGCCGGGCAGACCGGGGATGGCAAGGTCGGCGATGTCGACCTTGCAGGTCACCGTGGCGGTCACCTGGGCGGTGGTGCCCAGCGGGGCGTTGAACGCCGCGGCGTTGACCGTCACGTTGGTGGTCGCGCACTGCAGGCCCTGGTCGTTCAGGCTGCTGTTGGCCGCGGACTTGCCGGAGCTGATCGCCTCGCTCTGGGTCCGCTCGATGGACGCTGCTCGAGCTGCCTCGTAGGCGGCGGCCTCCACCGACTGCTTGGCGATCTCGACGCGTCCGCCGAGGATGATCATCGCGATGAACAGGCCGAAGGCCGGGACGCCGATCGCGGCCTCGATGGCCACGGATCCGCGCTCGTCCCGGCGCCGTCGGGAATCATGAACTCGCCAGGTCATTCGGTCAGCCTCTCGACCGGGACGCTGGCGCTCTGCCTGACGGTCACCTGCCAGCCAGGGATCACGCTCAGCGACTTGCCGGTGACGATGATCGTTGCCGTTGTCGTGGTCCGTGATCCGGAGACGCTGGTGGAGGTCATCACGTCGGATCCGCCTGCGTCGTCGAGGAAGGTGTTCGCCGTGGCGACACCGGACTCGCGGGTTCCGGTCTCGCTGCCTGCCTCGCGGGCGCCCTCTTGCGCGGCCGCGAGCGCTACCTGCTTCGCGTGGTAGTACAGGGCTCCCTGGAGGCCGAGGAACATCAGCAGGAACAGCGCGGGCATCAAGAAGACCATCTGGATAGTCACTGACCCGCGCTCGTCCCGGCTGCGGCGCTGAGAGCTGGCGAACATGACGGAACTCGGTCCTGCCTACTTGATCTTGCCGGACTCGCTGGTCACGAAGGCCTTGATGGCTGCGACGACGATGGCCACGATCGCGATGGCTGCCACCGCCCAGAGCACTTCCTGAATGGTGACCGAGCCGCGCTCGTCGCGCTGCCTGGTCGCGCGGTCCTCGAGGGATGCGAGCACGGTCATGGCCGCCATCTGGAGGGCGATGAAGAGCTTCAACATCGGGGTTCTTCCTTCCTGGTTTGGTTTCGGTTGCGGTCTGGGGTGACCCGGGGTGCGAGGGGTCGGTGTTAGGTCGGTCAGGTGGCGAAGCGGAGCATCGAGGGGGTGACGAGGATCGCCATGAAGACGATGCCGAGCAGGCTGGCCGGGATGTACATGCGCTCGGAGGCGGCGTTGGCCTTGCCGAGCTCGGCGCTGAGCATCGCCGAGCGAAGCGCCGCGGCGCGGGCCCGGAGGTTGTTGTAGATCTGGGCTCCGTCCTGGCCGGACTGCTGCATGATGTCGGCGA
The DNA here is from genome assembly GCF_029961765.1 of Nocardioides sp. QY071. Lineage (NCBI taxonomy): Bacteria > Bacillati > Actinomycetota > Actinomycetes > Propionibacteriales > Nocardioidaceae > Nocardioides > Nocardioides sp. QY071. Next base: position 16,328 of record NZ_CP124682.1, on the reverse strand, counting down.
GGTCGTCGAGCTCGGGGACGCCGAGCTCGTCGGCCAGGCTGTGCAGGGAGTCCCATGGTGCGCGGGTCATGTAGCGGGCGCGGCGCAGCTCGCTCTCGATGCGCTTGAACACCCACTTGTCGCCGACCTCGGCGGCCGCGCGCAACGCCTGCTGACCGCTGGATCCGTCGCGGACGCCGGTGGCGACCATGTCGATGTAGGCGCCGAGGGCCCTGTTGAACTCGATGCGGGCCTTCTTGGCGTCGTCGGTGGCGTTGTAGTTGGGCATGAACCAGAACAGGGCAGCCAGGGCCAGCGACCCGAGCGTGGGGATCGCGAACGGCAGCGGCAGGCCGATCAGCGAGAAGAAGGTGGCCAGCAGCGGCGGCATGACGAGGCCGAGCAGGGCCCAGACGACCTTCTCGCCGTAGAACCGGGTCTCACTGATCTGCAGGATGGCCAGGTCCTTGCGGGGCGTGTGTGCCCACGCGCCGCCGGGCAGGTTCTTCATCGCCCACAGGCCGATCCGATCGACGGCCGAGCCGGTGTCGGTGCCGGCCTCGTCGACGCCTGGGGTGCCGCGGCGGGGCACGACGCGGTCGGGCGAGAGCCGGTCCAGCGCGTCGACCAGGTCGGGGTCGGAGGGCGCGAGGCGCCACACGAGCAGGGCGAGAGCCAGGCCGAGGAGGGTGCCGCTGGCGAGCGCGAGCTGCAGGCCGGTCATGCCAGTGCTCCTTCCTTCTCGCCCGGTGCTGTGCGCTGGGCGGCGCGGTGGGCGTTGCGGGCCTGGAGGTCGAGGAACCGCGGGAGCGGCTTGGCAACGGCCATCCGTCGCATCCAGAGCAGGGTGGCCACGTACGCGGTGAGCAGAACGGCGAGGACCACCTGACCCAGCGGAGTGCCGTAGGGCTCGATGTAGTCGCCGGTGAAGGCGAGGATGCCGAGCACGCCGAGGGTGATGACGGTGACGGTGCGGGCGGTGGTGCGGGGCTTGGCCTGGTCGGCGGCGATCTGGCGGCGGGCGCGGACGTCGGCCGCGACGGTCTCGGCGAGGGCATCCAGTGCTTTCGACAGTCCGGCCTGTCCGCGGCCGCTGGCGGCCAGGATCAGCTGGCTGGCCACAACGTCGCCGGTGGAGTCGTTGAGGTCCTCGGCGAACGCGCGCAGGACGTCCTCGGTGGAGGAGGTGTTGTTCCACAGCCGCGAGACCATCAGCCCGACCTCGCGTTCGATCGGCTCCGGTGTCGACTGCAGCGACTTGATGAGCGCCGAGCGCAGCGACTGCCCGGCGGTCAGCTTGCCGGACAGCGACCGGGTCCACTCCTCGAGCGCCTCGAGCTTCTCGATGCTCGCGGCCGCCGGCGGGGGCGTGAGCAGCAGCGGGATGCCGACGATCGCGGCCGGGACGAGGACGATGGCGATCACCCAGCCGGTCACCAGCGCGACCAGGAGGCCGGCCACGGCCCCGCCGATCATCAGCATCCGGGTACGACGGTCGAGCCGGACGAACCAGCTGCCGAGCCGTCCGAACGGGGTGGTGGTCCGGGCCGGCTTCGGCGGCTTGGGCGGCGCCGGGATCATCGCGTAGACCATGCCGATCAGGCCGATGACGATGAGGGCGCCGAACACGGCGGGCAGGAACCCCGATGACATTGGGCTCATGAGGTGGCCACCCCCGGGTTGGCCTGGGACTCGGCCTTGTACGCCTCGAGGTCGAATCCGTGGCGGGCCAGCTCCTGGGCGAGGAAGTTGTCGAGCTTCCCGGTCGCGACGGCCTGGCCGAGCTGGTTGGGCGCGAAGATCGGGGTGGTGGCGTACCCGCGGGCGGCGTCGATGCTCGGCTGGACGACCAGGACCTCCTCGACCCAGCGCTGCTTGCGGAAGGTGCCGTCGCCGTTGGGGACGACCTCGGAGCGCAGGTACATCACGATGTCGATCGCTGCGGCGAGCTTGCTGATAGCCAGCTCGCGGGTGACCTGCGGGCCCTTCTCCATGGCGCAGGAGACGAGCTTCTCGATGGTGTGCTCGGCACTGCGGGCGTGGGTGGTGCTGATCGAGCCCGGACCGGACTCCATGGCCTTGAGCATGTTCCAGACCTCCGGGCCGCGGACCTCGCCGACGATCTGGCGGGCGAGGTTGAACCGGAAGGAGTGGTGGATGGCCTCCTCGAGGCTGAACTCACCGGCCTGGCGGCCGTCGATGCCGACCTCGCCGGATCCGGGGCGGTGCTCCCAGGCGTGGACGATCTTGTGCCGGTCGACCAGCTCGTGCAGGTGCAGCTCGAACTCGGTCTCGAAGGTGCCGATCATCTCCCAGGGCGGGATGCACGAGCACAAGGCGCGGACCCAGGTGGTCTTGCCGGAGCCCTGGACGCCGGAGACGACGATGCTCTTGCCGGCGCGTACGCAGGCGGCGAGGAAGTCGGCCAGGACCGCGGTGCAGGCCTTGCGGTCGTAGACCATCTCGTCCATGGAGACCTCGCGCATGCCGTGGCGGCGGATCACGACCGAGGTGTAGGCCATCACCCAGGAGCCGGCCGCGAGCCGCGCTCCCCCGGGCAGCCGGAGGTCCAGGTGCGGGCGGGCTTCGGTGAAGGGGCGGTTCTGCCGGGCGCCGAGGTCGGCGAGGAATTCGCGCAGCTCGTCCTCGGAGTCGGCGATCGGGTCGGCCTCGACCAGGGTGCCGTCGACCAGCTCCAGCCACACTGCGCAGACCGGGCCGCGGGCGATGACGATAATGTTCTCGACGTCCTCGCGCTCGACCAGGGGCTGCAGGCGGCCCAGACCGAACAGGGCGGCGTGGAGGGCGGCCTTGAGTGCCTTCTCCTGGTCCTTGGTCCACGGGGGCCGGCCGGTGGAGACCAGCGTCTCGGCCTCGGACTTGATCAGCTCCTCGATGACGTCGAGGCCCATCTGCTCGCGGTCCTCGTCGGTGACCCGGCCACCTTCCTTGTCGAGCCGGGCGGTCAGTCGCGAGGAGATCTCGGCGCGGTACTGCGCGATCAGCTCCCAGTCCAGCTCGACCCGGCCGTCCGCGCCGGGGACGTTGTGGTGGTGCTCCTCCGGTGCGGGCGCCACGAGCGGGCGCAGGCTGAACTCCGAGCGAGCACGGCCCGGAAGCTCCTGCTCGCTGGTCCAGGCGCCGGCGAAGATCGGCAGGGAGGTCGGGTCATGGTCCTCGACGACCGGCGGCGGGGGCGGCGGGGTGCCGTTGGTGCTGCGGCCGCGGGCGAAGGGCGAGGTCTGCTCCCGGTTCGCGGCGTGACGGGCCTCGAGCCACTCGTCGGCGCGCAGCGGGTCGCGGCCGTTGGGGTCGTGGTGGTGTCCGTTGGTGCTCATGCGTGGCCTCCGTTCGTGGGAGCGAGGGCGGCCTGGTTGGCGCCGAGGATGGACTGGATGGCCGCGGCGCTGGCCCGGTAGCCGCGCAGCAGCCCGGAGGACTCGAACTTGCGGGGCTTGCGGGCGCCGTGGGAGTAGACCTCGGCCACCTCGGGCTCCCATTCCACTGAAGCGACGACGGGGAGCTGCAGGGCCTTGGCGATGTGTCGGGCGCTGTAGGGCCGGACTCGGGCGCCGGTGGGCATCGCGGGCCAGCGTCGCTCCTCGTCGACGAGGAGCACCCCGAGCCGCGACAGGCCACCGACGCCGGCGAACTGTGCCCGCAGGGTCTTGGCCCAGCTGGTGGCGCCGGCCAGGGCCGGCAGCGAGCTGCGGGTGACGAGCAGGGTGAGGTCGGAGGCGGCGATGAGTGGCTGGGGCCAGCCGGCGAGGCCGAGCCGTCCGGCGTCGACGATGACGTCTTGGCCGTTGCGCTCCAGGGCGCGCAGCTGCTCGGTGAGCGGCTCCCACAGGGGCAGCAGGCTGGGGGCCTGCTCGTGGGCCCGGATGCCGGGCAGGAACCACGCCGAGCGCTCGGCCGGGGCCTCGGGGTCCAGCAGCAGCGTCTCGCGCGGCAGGGCCTCGGCCAGCGTTCCCTCGCGCAGAGAGAGGGCGAGGTTGATCAGCCCGCCGGTCGGCTCCTGGGTGCCGTGGAAGAAGCCGGCGAAGACCGAGGAGGAGCCGGTCGGGTCGGCGTCGACCAGGAGCACCGGTCGGTGCCAGTTGAGCGTCAGCCCGAGCGCCGTTGTGGAGACGCCGGGCGAACCGCTCGCGGAGGCCAGGACGATCAGCGCCATGCCTCAGCGCTCCCGGGCGTCCAGGACGAGCGCGACTCGCCCGGTGGCGGCACGGGCAGCCAGGTCGGCGGCATCGGACTCGGGCACCGAGACGTCGACGACGGTCTCCCCTGTCTCCTCGACCCGGCTAACACCAACGACGACTGCCTCGACGGTGACCGGGTCCTTGTCGGTGACCTCGCCCTGATCACCGGGCGTGGTGACGATCCGGACGGCGTCGCCGCTATAGAGCGGCTCCGAGGGCATCTGGCCGGGCGTGAGGCTGATGCCCACCAGGGACTCCCCCTCCCCCGGCACCAGGTTGTCGGTGACGGCCTGCTCGCTGAGCAGCGTGCCGGCCCACAGGTCGACCGCGGCGCGGCTTCCCTCGAGCTCGGCCTTCTGGCTGCCCGGGACCGGAGTCAGCGCCGGGTCGACGCTGACCCGCACGACGGCGAGGTCACCGGCCTCGATGATCTCGCCGCGCTTGATGTCGTTGCTGACGACGAGGACCTCCTGGGTGTCGTTGACCGAGGTGAAGGCGAACGCGGTGCCCAGGGCGCCGGCCGCGACCAGGGCGGCCATCAGGGCGAACACCCACGGCCGGCGTCGTGCCTTGACCCGCGCGGTCGCGACGGGCGCAGGCGGCGTCTGGGCCTTCGGCGGCGGGGGCGGTCCCCCCGCGGTGGTCTGTGCGGTGTCCAGCGACATCAGTTCCGAGTCCTCTCGTCTCTCGATCACCTATGTGTCAAGACGGGCCTGGGCGATCACGATGACCCAACTTGCGAACACCACACTAGTGCAGTTGTCTCGCTGAGTGGGTTGTCCACAGGTGGCAGATTCCGAGATGTCATCGCCCGATCCCTCTGACGGGTGGTCGCGGCTCACTCCCCCGATGGAACTGAGCGTCTACGCGCCGAACGGCCTGGGCCCCATGGGACCACGCATTCGGTCTCCCTGAGCGACGATTGTGCCCTGCGTCACCTAGGGCTGAACCTCCGTTTTGCTACTCAGTCGCCGGCTTCGGGGTTGCGCCGGCGCCGGCGGAGCCGTTGCGCCTCGTTGAAGGCGGCGGCGACGACGTCGGCCGGCTCGCCGAAGACCTCCGCGAGAGCCTCGATGACCGGCGGCGGTGGGAGGCGGGTCCAGCGCCCGACCTCCCAGGAGTAGTAGGTCTTCACGGCCATGTTCGTCCGCGCGGCCAGCTCGGACACGGTCAGGCCGGCCTTGAGTCGGAGTGCCCGCAGGTCGGGGATAACGCCGTCGAGGTGGATCAGCCGCAACGTGGGGATGTCCAGGGCCCGCGCGAGCTTGACCAGGAAGTCGGGCCGGGGCACCGACGTGCCCAGCTCCCACCGCGAGACGCGCTCTCCCCCGGCCGCGCCGACGAGTCGCGCCAGCTCGTGCTGAGTCAGGCCCGCGTTCTCGCGGGCAGCCCGCAGCGCTGAGGGGTCGATACCGGAAACCATCGCCGACGAACACTAGCGTTGTTCGTCGGGCGCGAAGGTCAGTCAGCCAGGGCGGCGCGGAGGGCGGCGCGAATGAGTTGGCTGCGGCTGTCGGCTTCGGTCTTGTCGACAAGGGCGTCGATGACCTTGAGGTTGGCCTCGGTGGTGTCGAAGTTGATCGTGGTGCGCTCCTCGACCTGCGAGCGCGCTGCGCTTCGGTCAGGGAAGAGTCCCCCGCTCGTGCGGGGGGCGGGCTTCTCGGCTTCCACTAGTTCCTTCAGGCGATGCGCGTTCGATTCGATCGCGTTCAGGATGAACTGGACCTGGGTGACCTTCCGGTCCGTCTCCAGGCTCGCCCGCATCTGCGCGGCCAGTCGCAGGGGGATGCTGATCGTCGTCCGCTTCATTCCTCCCGTGCTGGCGGAGCTGGCTTTGGGGCGGCTGGCCCTCTTGGCCTTGGGCTCGTCCGGAGCCTTCTCGCTGCGGTCGGCCTCCGGACGCGCGGCGTCACTGGGCGCTGTCGCCGGCGCCTCGGTGACCGGCGTGGGGCGGCGGGGCGGCGGGCCGTCGATGCGGTCACGAACTAGGCCGAGGGCCGGTGCCAACTTCGGACGGTCGTTCACGCTGTCGCCGCCTCTTCGGTCCTAGCGGCCGCGGCCTCTTCGGCGTTTCCGATGCGTCGGAGGAGTTCATCGGCCAGCAGCACGTAGTCCTCCGCCAGCGCCGGCGCGGATCCGGCGATCCGTTCCGGTCGGCGGCCCTCCTTCAGTGCCTTCCAGTAGGGCTCCGCGTTGTGGACGACTTCGGCGAGCTCATGGATCAGCCGCCCCTTCTCCCGAGCGTCGTCGGCTGCGGCCTCGGCGTGCCGAATGACGGAGTCGAAGAGCAGAGAGCCGTCCCCGAGGACGTCTCGGACGTCCTCACGGGCGAACCGGCGGCGGGCGGTGGCTGATGCGCCCATACCGAAGAGGACTGCACCCAGGACGTCGATTTCAGGGTTCACCTCGCGGATGGTGACGACCTGCTCGGCCAGGACTCGGAGGCCCTCGATGCTGGAGCGGTCTGACTTGGTCGGGATCACGATCCATCGCGCGGCAGCGAGTGCGAGCAGCACCAGGGCTGAGCGTCGGGACGGCGGGGTGTCGATGATGACGAGGTCATAGTCCTGGGTGATGCCGGCCAGGGCGTCGCGCAGGAGTGTGCGGCCGTCCTCCCCTCGACGCTGTCGCCCGAGCACGAGGTCCTCAAGGTCGTCGAGCTTGCTTCCGCCGGGGATGACGTCCAAGTTGGGGCGTACCCCCTGGAGGACGGGATTGAGCGTCCCGCCTGTGAGGAGCGTGTTCACGAGGTGAGCGCCGTTGTCGGCGCCCTCGTTCTCGGAGAAGCCGAGGTCGTGCCCGAGGTTGGCTTGGGAGTCGAGGTCGATCAGCAGGGTCCGCCATCCGGCCTGTGCGGCAAGGCCTGCGACGTTGGCAGCGCAGCTGGTCTTCCCGGTTCCGCCTTTGCCGGTGGCGAAGGTGATCACGCGCGACAGATCGGTCATGGGGCGATTCTCCTACGAGCGGCGTTAGCGGCGGCGTTACGACACGCCGTATGTGTTGCGTACCGGCCCTCGTACGCGCCGCGCTAGGTGGCGCGTTAGTGCGGTTCGTCATGTGTGCCGCTAGTGCTCCCGCTACGGGCCTCCGTCACTTGCTCCCCTACTGGTCCCGCTACTTTGGCCGCTACCGCTTTGCGCTAGGCGTCCCGTTATCCTGACCCGTTATGCGGTCGCGTAGCGGGCGGCGTATGTGTCCCGCTATGTGGCCGCCAGTCGCGGGACTCTGGGCAGGTCCGGGCGCACGGCGGGGGCGTCGGACGCAACGAAAGGAGCGCAGGACGGTCTCCAACGGCCTTCTCTCGGGCGTTCGGCACCGCGAAGGCACCCGGACATGGTCTGGCCGCCGATCGGCCCTCAGATCAGCAGCCAACGCGAAGCCGTCAGTCCGTCGGCCATGGCCCGGGGGAGTGGCACCCGGAACGCGGAGCACCCCTTAGCTCGCCGCCGGCTGACCCTGGCCCAGCTCGCCAAGCAGGTCGCCCTGCCGCTCCAGGAACGCCGAGTCCCGGGCGGCAGGGCCGTCGGGGAGCAGCGCCGCCTGCTCCATCAATGCCGTCCGCGGGCCACCCGACACAGCCTTCTCGCGCTGCGACGTGAGGCCGAAGCGCACTCGGTGCCGGTTCCATGCCGCGATCGATGCGCCGCGCTCGGCGGGGGAGAGGCCGCGGAAGCGGTGCTTTCGTTCCAGACTCCGCGCGAGGTACTCGTCGGCAGGAAGGCTCCGTACCCACGTCTGATAGGCCAGCGACTCCTCGATGCCCGCGCGGCCGCGTCGTTCTGCGAGACGGGCTTTGAGTGCCTCCTGTTGGCTGATCGACATCTGGTCGAACTCGAGCCGCTTCGCCGCCGCCCGCTCAGCACGTGCCGCGGGGGAGAGGTTGTCCCACCAGGCCTTCTCCTTCGCACGCTGAGCCTTGATGGCCCGGGCACGTCCCGCGGTCCAGCTCGACGTCACGCCGGCTCGGTAGGCCGCGCGTTCCGCTTCGACGGCTGCGAGCTGCCGGCCGTACGCCTCACTCGCGTCCTGCTCAACCTGGACGGATCGGGGCCTGGTGGCTGCTTCCCAACGCCCGTTCTCGTCCACGCGAGCCATCCCGGCCTTGCTCAGCGCCACCAACGCCGTCTTCGCGGTGGCCTTCTGTGACTTCGAGGGGTCATCGGCAGGAGTCTCTGTCAGCCCTGCCTGCACTACCAACTCTGGGAGCTCCAGGGGCTCTCGGGAGGACAGCAGTGTGCGCCAGAGGCTGTGGCTGGAGCGGGGGAGGGTGGCCCAGAGGCCGCGCACCGGCGGGGGTGGGTCAAACACAGGTGGGGGGATTTGCCGCCCCTCACCGCCACTGGCGTCGTTGATTTCGAACTCATAGCTCGTGGAGTCCCGCTCGGTCAGGGACAGGCAGTCGGTGTGGAGCGTCCCGAGGCGCCCGTTGAGCCACGCCAGGGCCGCTCGGATGGTCTTGCGGTCGCCTAGGCCGGTGTCGAGGAGTAGGTCTCGCTCCGGGCAGGGGACGCGGAGGTTCCCGGTGCGCTGGACGCGGTCGAGCAGCTGGTGGCCAACCAGCAGGAGGGCGGCCCGGCGGCGGGAGGGGACCGTCCACTTCAGCCGGTCCAGCTCGAGCCTGGCTACGGCGACCGCCTGAAGGACCTCCGCCGGCGTCGTCGGGGCCTCGCGGGGCTTCTCGGTGGTGATGCTGGTGGTGAGCTGGTTCGCCGAGCGGACGAGGTCGTTCCAGACGTAACCGAGCCACCACGAGTAGCCCTGGTGCTTGGCCTTGGTCATCGCGCTGGGGTGCGACTCACGAATCAGGCGCCATGCCGTCTCGGGGTCACCGATCGCCCAGACCATCTCCCTGGTGCAGGCTGCTTCGACGAGGGATCGGTCGACCTGGACGGCTCCGCGGGACCTGGTCGCACCAGCGCTCCAGACTCCCGGCGGGACCTGGCCGGTCAACAGGTACCGGCACCATTCGCCTCGCAACTGGCGCTTCCACCGCTGCAGCGCCAACGGGACGACCCGGCTCGCACCGGCAGCGTCGGCCGACGAGGCGGGTGACTTGATCTTGGCCCGAGGCCGCAGCGGTGAGGGGGCGGGCGGGGCCGGGATGAGCTGCTTGAGACCGCGCAGCGCCTGGCGGAGATCGCCCTTCGGCCGGGTGAACGCGCCGTGGCGGTGGGGCGAGGAGAGCGGCCGGACGGCGTCGCGGAGATCGAGTTCTCGGCGCGGGACCTTTACATCGTCGGCGAGGGCCGTGAGGAAGTCGGTGACCTCAGCCGCAAGCCCCGTCCGGCCAGCGGTGGGCGCGTAGTGGAAGTCTGGGTGGGCGAAGAAGACGTGCGCGCGCCCCTTGGCGCCGCCCGAGGGGCGGTGGAGAACCCAGCAGCTACGTCGCGTCAGCCAGTCGGTGATCTCGGCGGCGAGGAAGTTCCCGAACTCGCCGGGCACGTCGACGTCGACCACGCCCACGCCGTCGCGGAGGTGTCCGACCAGGGCCGCAACACGGCCCTTCCCGATGAGCTCGAGCCCGTCGGCGAGCGACGGGACGACGGTCCGGGGGACGGCGGAGTTGCCGGCATCGATCAGCAGCCACTGCGAGGCGTCGGGATTGAACAGGTGCTCGTCGAGCGCCAGCAGCGTCGGGTCGACACGCCGGCCTGCATGAGGGTGTGCGGCATCGCGGCGCGACGCCGGTACAGTGACCGGCAACAAGTGGAAAGCCTCCTCTCGGAGCAACCCGGGTCGATCCCAGTTGGCGCTGGTTCCCGGACTTCACGAAGACGATCAGGTCCTGTTGGCGCAGGGCCTTTCGTCATTTCTGGGGCGACTCAACTCCGCGGCCGGCGGCGTCCACCTCCCTCCATCGCTGGAGCAACGCGGTGGCACTGTCGGGTTAGGACCCCAGGTCGCGACTGCGTAGCGCGATGTGTGGAGGAGGCAGCCCACCTGGTGAACGTGCGGGGGGCCGGCGGCAGGGTGTGGGTGAACGCGAGATCGCGTTTTGGCGCGGCCGTTTCGCGTGCAAGATCCGACTTGTTGTCGGCGCGCGGTGTTACCGTGGGGAGCACGAAGCACCCTCCTGTCGAGGTCTGGCACCCATCACGTCATCTCCGGCAAAGAGCTGAGTTGGGTCTCTGCTTCTCCGAAGGGCGGCCGTTGGCGCGGTCGCCCTTCAAGCTTTTTCGGGTCCTGCCCGAATCGGCTAGACGGCGATGTCGAGCCTCCCTTGTCCCTGTGCGATGTAGTCGAGCATCTCGACCATGTCGTAGGCCTCCAGGCCGTCGCCAAGGAGGAACTCCAACACGTCCTGGTAGGTGCGGGCGTTGGTCTGTGCCAGGTCGAAGATCTTCTCGGCCTGCGCCATCGGCAGCTGGAACTTGACCGCTCGACGCTCGCCCTTGTGACCGACGAAGTCGGCCAGCGAAGCCAAGAGCTCTTCTCGGGGCCGCGCTGCTAGCGCATCGGTGGCGACGACCTCGACGACTTCGACATAGGTCCGCTCGTTGATCCGCGAGAGAAGATGAATCTTGTCCACCATGTCCGGAGACAGCTTCACGAGGAATGCGTGGCGCTCGCCCTTGTGGGGTCGTCCGGCCTTCCGTGCCCGTGTCGTCTGCATGCATGCGATCCTGCCGTAGCGACCGTTTCCGGAAAGGACAACACGCCGGTGGCATTTCCGGAAATGCCGTGGATGCCTTCCCCGCAGCCGGTGTCGGGTCGCCATCCGGTGGAATCACCGGCGCGGGCCGAGGGCTGACCGGCCGAGCTCGACGGGCCTGTCCTCGGGCATCCGGTCGCGGTTCCGGTCCGGCATCGAACCTGCTGACGCAGTCTCGCGTTGGTGCAGTGTCGCGACGGCGGACGCCGTGCTGGTGGCCTCGATCGTGGCGTTACTGGCGGCTCGCAGGGTCTCTGCGACGGGCGGGGGGAGTGGGACCATCCGCTTGGCGAGGATGTCGGCGGGGGAGACCCACACGATGTCGCCCTCGGCCGGCGGGCTGGCCAGTCCGGACTCCACGTCGTTGTGTGCTCGGCGGGAGAGAGCACGCGCGGGCCCCGTCAGGTTGGGGGTGTCGGCCTTCTCGGCGACGACGTGCGCGAGCTCGGAGCCGGCCTCGATCGCGCGGAGGGTCGCCACGGTGGCCTGGGGGAGTCCGGGCCGGGTGGCGATGACCTCTGGTGTCGCCAGCGTGGTGGTGTCGTGGGTGATCTGGCGATAGGCGGCTCGGACTTCCGCGGCCGCGCGGGCCAGGGGTTCCTCGAGGCGGGCGCCCGGGGGAGCGAGGTCTCCCCAGCGGCTGGCCAGGTTGCTCCAGGAGCGGCCTGCCTCGGCGATCGCGGGGACCAGGCGCTCCGAGGGCTCGAGGACGCCGGCGGTGGCGGCCGCTTCGACGAGGACCATGCTGGCGCCGGCGATGAGTCCTTGGGTGCGGGTGATGAGCAGGATGTTGGCCGGCGCGAGGTCGCGGGCCAGGGCACGGTGGGACTGGATGTCCCAGTTGGCCAGGGCCTGGGCCAGTCGGCCCGGGTCGTCGACGGGCCGGAAGGCCTCGCCGGTGAGGGCGTGGGGGAACCGGTCGGTCAGGTAGCTGCGGGCGGTGTTCTCGCACGCGGACATCCGGTCGACCCAGACCCCGGTGGGTGCCACCGCGTAGGGGGAGTGGTGCTGGGCCAGCTGGACGCGACGGCCTGATTCGCGGGCGTCAGTGACGCGGTCGCGGCCGTTGTCGTGCAGGGCGACGTTGACAGCGTGGGCGGTCAGGTAGAGGCCGTGCATGATCCTGGTCCGGGCTGCCTCGAGGTCGCGGTGGGCCTCGGTCTGCTCATGCGGAATCTCGGCGCCGTAGCGGCGGACCAGGGCGGCGGCGTTGAGGAGGGTCTGGGTCATCTGGTCGACGCGGGGGTTCGTCGGGCCCTGACCTGGCCAGGCCTTCCGGCCAGACAGGCTGGACTCGATGGTCGCGGCCTGGGCAGAGAGGCTGGTGATAGGGCGGTCGCGCTCGTCGCCGCCCGGGCGGCGGCCGGGCAGGGAGGCCCACAGGTCCTCCGCGGCCGCGACCATCGTCGGCCAGCTGCGCAGCAGCGTGCCGGCGTCGTCGCCTCCGACGTCCATGAGCAGCTGGCGGGCCAGGTAGTCGACGTCGAAGAGCATCTCGCCGACGCTGCGCACGTCGCGCGAGGTCATCGGGATCTGGTCGACGTCGAAGAGCTCCTGGTCGATGTCGGCGTATGCGTGCCGCAGGTCAGTAGCCAAGGCCGCGGGCTTCCCGGATGAGGTCGCACAGGTCGACGACCAGCTGCGAGCCGTGGACCAGGTCCGGCTGGTGCAGCGGCAGTGGGCGGGTCAGCTCCTCGGCCTCGGTGAGCAGCTGCAGCGGGGTGCGCTCCTCGAGGTCGGCGAGCAGGTCGACGTCCTCGGGCAGCTCGTAGTCGTCGGGCAGCAGGGCGCTGGCCCGGGAGTGGGCGAGGTAGACACCCAGTCCCAGGTCGTGGAGCGGGGAGTCGGCGGCGGCCGCGTCGGCGTCGGTCCACACCTGGGTAGCGGCCTGGTGCAGCAGCTGGGCGATCGAGCCGAGGCGGTCCCAGGTGCCGTCAGCGTTGAGGGTGTCCACGGGCGTTCCTTTCGGTTGGAGGTCGGTCTGGCCCATGAACCCACGTCCCGGCCGCGGCCCGCTGCGCCGAGCGGCGGGCTGTGGATAACTCGGGGTGCTGTCGGCACCTGGGCACAAACTGGTCTCGTTCGCCTATGTCGTCCGGCGGGTGTCGGACGATCACCGCGAGCAAAGTCAAGAGATCCGCACTAGTGCTGGAAGATGGAGGAGGGTCGAGATGAGGTTCCCGATGACCGTGCTGAGGGTGGTGACGCTTGGGCCGGCACTGCTGGTGAGCTTCGTCCTCACCGTGGTGGTGTGCGCCCTGCTCCCGCCGGCGCTTGGGCTGGTGGTGTTCATGGCTGCGGGCGGCCTGCTGGTCGCGCTCGCGCTGGGGCAGCTGCAGGAGCCGGCGATCGCCGCGCTGACCAGGTCGCGTCCGGCGACCGAGGCCGAGTACGGCGTGCTGGCACCGGTGCTGGCCGAGCTGGGCGGCCGCGGCGTCGACGTCGGGGCGTTGTTCGTACGCCGTGTGCAGCGGCCGAGCACCCCGGTCGCGGTGGCGATCGGCCGGCGCACCGTGGTGGTCAGCCCTGGGCTGGTCGAAGCGACGTACCGCGGTGGCGTGACTGGCGCGGAGGCGGCCGCCGCGGTGGCTCATGCTGTCGGCCGACATCAGGCGCTCCGGCCGAGGCTGGAACTGGCGGTGCTCGCGGCGACGACGCCGTGGCGGGTGGTCGTGGCGACGTTCCGCGGCGTGGGCCGGGCGTTCGCCTGGCTTCCGTTCATGCGGCTGGCCTGGACGCTGCGGGGCGTCGTGGGGGTCATCTGCGTGGTGCAGTCGGTCGCCGAGGGCCGTGCCGCGCCTGGGCTTCTCGGCGGCGCGGTCGTCGCGTTGACCTACCTGGTGCCGGCAGCAGGCCGGCGGATCGAGCTCCGCGTCGAGGCCGAGGCCGACCGGTTCGTGCACGCGCGCGGTCTCGGTCCCGTGCTGGCGGGCCTGCTGCGGCGCTTCGGGCACCCGATGACGCTCGAGCGGATGCAGCAGCTGGAGGCGGCCGTCGAGCAGCCTCAGCGGCCGCGGCTGCACCTGGTGCACGGCTGAGGCTGTTCGCTGGCGGGTCTCGCGGCGGACCGACGTGGGCTACTCCTCGTCGGCGAAGCCCGACGTGGAGTGATGCACGCAGCCGCGGCCGTCGCCCTCGTGCGGCTTGTGGTTCATGCACGGCAGCGAACCCAGTTTGTGCGAGCAGTCGACCCAGCGGACGGTCGAGGGTCCGGTGGTCGGCGCGAGTGCGGTCGCCATCGCGGCCTCCTACCGGCGCGGGCCGCGGCGGCGGCCGAGCTGGGGCCGCTGGTAGGCGGCGGTGTCGGTGTGGTCGTGCTGGCGGCCGGACCGGTGAACCTGCGCGATCTCGGCGTCAGGGGAGGGGCCGGTGTCGGCGGCCGCGGCCTGGGCGGCTGCCTCCTCGCTGGCCCTGATCTCCTCGGCGCGCTGTCGTGCCTCTTCCTCGAGCGCGGCTTCCTCGCGAGCGGCGTCACTCATTTGAACTCCCATGGATCCCGTGGACCGGCACCGGCTGCGCCGGTCCTCCTGGTCACCTATGTGCGGGGCGAGGGTCCGGGCGATCACCGCGGCCGAACTCCTTGGAGGCGTGTCGCCCAGAGGGCTCAGGCAGGCTGGGCCAGCAGCGTGGCGCCCAGCAGCTGCGCCGCGTGCTCGAGGACGGTGTGCGAGCCGGACGCGCCCGGGCGGTCGCAGCACGGATGGGTGTCGTAGCCCTCGTCAACGACGATGCGGTGCAGCTGGCCACCGCAGGCGCGACAGCGTCGACCGGCGTGGGTGGGGCACTGCTCGGCCGCCACGGCGCAGGGAAGGCACGCCGCGGCCGGCGGGGGAGTGACCTGGTGGTCGCGGTCCCAGTCGCGCCGCTGGCGCAGCAGCATGGCGGTCTGATGCCACAGCGCGTGTTCGAGGTGCGGCGGCGCAGGTCGGCCGATCGCCTGCTCGACGGCCTTCTTGAGCAGCTGGTCACCGCAGGTGAGGATCCGTTCGTCGACGCCGCGGCCGTAGCACCAGCGGGCCAGTGTCTTGGCGGCCGTCATCAGCTGCTCGTCCATGCCGGGCCCGCCCTCAGCAGGTGCCCCACAGGCCGCGGTCGGCCTCCTGGGCGTCGTCGGCGGCCGCGGAGTAGGAGTCTTCCCGGGCGAGGTCCTGGGCGGCCTCGTAGCGGCGTGCGGTGCCCCGGGCCAGGAGCTCGTGGGCTACGTCGACGTCGTCGTGGTCGACGTAGCGCAGCAGACGGTCGTATCGGTCGCGGTCAGGCTGTCCGCTGTCGGCGACGAGCTGGACGGTGCTGCCGACCGGCGCGAGGTCCTCGAGCAGGCCGGTTGCCTGGTCGGCGTAGCACTCCGCCGGCGCCGGCGGGTGGGCGACTTCGGGGGCGTCGATGCCGAGCAGGCGGACTCGGCCGAGCGGGCGACCGGCCAGGTCCTCGACGCGCAGGGTGTCTCCGTCGACGACGGCCGTCACCCTGACCTGGGTGGCCTTGCCCTCGGCTGGGTCGGGGCCCGTGGGGGTGCCGGGGAGGGCTGCGGTGATGCCGCCGGCGGTCAGCGCGGCGATGGCAGCGGCGGCCAGGCCGATGAGGGCCTTCACCGGGCGACCCTCAGCTGCGGGCGCTCGCCGGCGACGGGAACCGCGCGCTCCTGGGCCCGGGCGCCGGGGGAGCGGTGGCCGGGCTCGGGGATCTGCTCGTCGACGTCGGCCGGGCGGGTGCTGGCACCGGCCGGCTCCTCGGGGAGCTCGGCGGCGATCTTCGCGGCGAGGTCGCGCAGCGGCGGGGTCTTCTCGATCCGCCGGGTGGCGTGGAGCACGGTCGTGTGGTCGCGCTCGAAGTGCCGCGCGATCGTCGGCAGGCTGTGCCCGTGGATGCGGGCCGCGGTCATGGCCACTGCTCGGGCGTCGGCGGCCGTCCGGGTTCGGTCGGCGCCCAGGAGGACCTCGGGTGTGGTGCCGAAGGCCTCGGCGGCCGCCGCGACGGCGTGCTCGACCGGGCCATCGGGCTCGAAGGTCGACGTGGGCTGGTCTTGGTGGAGGCTGACGACGGTGGCCTCGGGTCGGGGGAGTTGGGCGGTGTAGCGGTCGTTGACGTGCTCGGTGACTCGGGCCGCGGCGTCGGCCAGCCGGGGGCGTTCGGCGGTGCGGCGTACGGCGTGGATGACCGAGCCGTGGTCCTTGTTGAAGTGCTCGGCGATGGCCGGCAGGGACAGGCCGACCTCGCGGGCGGCGGTCATGGCCACGGCGCGGGCGTCGCTGACGGGGCGGCTGCGCTCGGCGCTCAGGATCGCCTCCGGGGTGGTGCCGAACATCGGCGCGGCGGCGGTGATGGCCAGCTCGCACACCGCTGCCGGGCCGGTTGCCGGCGCCGCCGGCAGGGTCTGGTCGACCTGGACGGCGAGGACGGCCACCAGTGACCGGAGCTGGTCGGCGTCCAGCGGCGCGACCAGGTCGGCGACCTGGTCGTGCTGCCCGCGGCCGGCGGCATCGAGGATGAGGCCAGCC